>SYCR01000074.1:0-4283 GCA_005786885.1 Actinomycetota bacterium
CTCTTCTTGGAATAAACGACCATTGCAGCGCCAATACATAAAAGTATTAATGCCGGCGTTCCGGGGGATTGGCTCGCAGAAAGTGCAAGACCAATACCCCAAGCCCACCACGCAAATGGATGCAATGATCGTTGATTCATTAAGAATTACTTCAAGCCGGCTGGAGTTTTAATCGCCTTTTCGCTGCACTCTTTTTTAGGGAAAGCCGCAATTGAACAGATCATTCCGGATGCATTAGTTCTAATTTTGGTTGCTTTATTCAAAAGATCAAAACCAGTTGCTTTCATTGGAAGAATCTCACATTTGCTAAATGCTTTTGGTGCCTTCTCGCCTTTGGGTGCAATTACTTTTGGTCCAAACTCAACAACTAATGCGATTCGTTTTTTTCCTGTAACAGCAGCGGTGCTACCGCAGATTTTTTCGAAATTTGGCGCTGCCTTAGGGGAACCGGTATTTATCATCTCACCAGCAAATGTAAATGCGAATCCTTCTACCGATCCATCTGCAATATTTACAGTTGGTCCAGTCATCGCAGTACTCCATGTACTTTCACCAGGTTTTGCCTGGTAATAACCCCAATAGCGGTAGCCAGTATCACTTGCCGCATTTGCGATTGGGCTTCCAATTGATCCAACAGATAAGGTAATTAATAAAAAGGGAATTACTTTTTTCAACTTCTTCATTTTAATTGTGAACCTTTCGAAAAAGGGCCCACAAGGCGATCCCGACTTTTATCGCAATAAAAAACCGCCCACTAAATAATTAGCAGACGGGCGAATTACGCGAGCCAAGTGACTCGGAACTCCGCCCCGTAAACCACGACGGGTGGTATTCAAAAACTTTTAATTGATAGGTAATCCGACTTATCGAGATTGCCAGCATTTTCAGCGGCTAAATCAACTTACGGTTGCGGGTCAGCGTCGGAATTTCACCGATCTTCCCCTATCAGCCAAAGGTATTAAGTTGTTATTAAGTTTTATCTTGCAGTCGGATCCTAACCCCCAACTAGCCAAAAGCAAGGCAAGTGACATATCTTTTGGCCATGGAATATAGACGCCTTGGTAGTACTGGAATGTATGTCTCTGAAATCTCCTACGGAAACTGGATTACCCATGGTTCCCAAGTTGAAGCTGAAGAGGCGGTTAAGTGTGTCCATGCCGCACTCGATGCTGGCATAACCACCTTCGACACTGCCGATGTCTATGCAGGTACAAAAGCTGAGACCGTACTTGGCAAAGCGCTAAAAGGTCAGCGCCGCGAATCTTATGAACTTTTCACCAAGGTGTATTGGCCAACTGGAACCGGGAAAAATGATCGCGGTCTATCCCGCAAGCACATCATGGAATCCATCAACGGTTCGTTAAAGCGTTTGCAAACTGATCACATTGATCTTTATCAGGCACATCGCTTTGATTACGAGACACCTCTTGAAGAAACATTGAAGGCTTTTGATGATCTGATCCGCCAAGGAAAAGTTAATTACATCGGTGTATCTGAATGGCGTGCCAGCGAGATCTCTGCTGCACTAAAAATTCAAGATGCAATGGGTTATGACCGCTTTGTGTCAAGCCAACCGCAGTATTCAATGCTTTGGCGCGTAATTGAAAAAGAAGTTGTGCCGCTATCTGAGAAAGAGGGAATTGGCCAGATTGTTTGGTCGCCGATTGCTCAAGGAATTCTCACCGGAAAGTATTTGCCTGGAAAGAAAGCACCTGCCGGATCACGCGCTACAGATAAGAAGAGTGGCGCAAATATGATCTCGGGATGGATGCGCGATGAAGTTCTAGAAGGCGTGCAAAAACTTGTACCAATCGCGCAATCAGTCGGACTCTCAATGGCTCAACTTGCCATCGCATGGGTACTGCAAAATAAAAATGTATCAAGTGCAATCATCGGGGCTTCTAAAGCCAAACAGGTTAGAGAGAATGTTAAAGCGGCCGGAGTTAAATTAGAGCCTTCAGTAATGAAAGCTATAGATGGTGCAATTGGTGGATTAGCCGAACGCGATCCAGCGAAAAATAAGAGTCCTGAGAAGCGACCTTAAGTTAATTTCTCTCCGCGCTTAACTAGAGGTGCTGGGCTACGCAATCTTCGGATTTGTGTACTGCGCAACCATGCGTAAACGGCTAATCCCTTTAACTTTTCTTCAGGATAATTTTCGGCAACATGGGCTTTGATTTTACGGCCCATGAGGAATCCGTCCACAAATGAAACCATAATCACCGTGTACATAAATAATGTTGCTAAAACCTTAATGCCATCACTTGGAACTATCGAAAGAAGTAAGACCACCATCAATAGTGGCATGAAGAACTCTGCTACTGAATATCTAGAATCCACGTAGTTTCGCGCAAACTTTCGGGCTGGTCCTTTGTCACGGGTTGGCAATGCTCGCTCTTCACCGCGCATGTAGGCACCACGTAACTCTTCCCGCTTTTTTCTCTGCTGTGCTTTGAGCGCCTTGCGATCAGCTTTGTTCGCAACTGGTGCCAAGGATCTGCGCGGACGGCTTGCTTCGACATCGCGACGCTTTGGGGTTGGGCGACCTTTACCGGACTGGCCCGCATTCTCCGTATTCTCTGAAGAGTTACTCATGAATCCGATCCTATTCTAAATATTTGGTCTGGGCTAAATTTCTTTAAGGAAGCGCAAGCATTTGATCTAAAGCTATTTTGGCGTACTTAGCAATTTTTGGGTCAACGGTGATCTGATTTAGCAATCTACCTTGCACCAAAGATTCCATCACCCACACTAAATGTGGGAGATCAATCCGGTTCATAGTTGAGCAATAACAAACCGTTTTGTCTAAGAAGACAATTTCTTTGTCGGGATTGTTGGCGGCTAATCTGCGCACCAGATTTAACTCAGTTCCCACTGCCCATTTTGATCCAGCGGGGGATTCGGCAACAGTTTTAATGATTGATTCAGTGGATCCAATCACATCTGCTGCTGATACGACTTCATGCTGGCACTCAGGATGCACTAAGACTTTAACTCCCGGAATTCGAGCCCTGACTTCATTTACCGAATCTAGAGTGAACCGTCCATGAACTGAACAATGTCCACGCCACAAAAGAACCCGGGCCTTCTTTATTTGGGCATCACTTAGTCCACCGTTTTCTTTCCAGGGATTCCAAACAACGCAATCATCAAGTGAAAGTCCCAATTGCAGTACAGCGGTATTGCGACCTAAATGTTGATCTGGAAGGAATAAAACTTTCTCGCCTTTTTCCAAAGCCCATGCCATCGCGGTTTTTGCATTAGAAGAAGTACAAACTGTTCCGCCGTGCTCACCAGTAAATGCTTTTATCGCAGCCGATGAATTCATATAAGTGACTGGAATTGTTTTATCTGCAACGCCGGCTGCTGTGAGTGCATCCCAACATTGCGCAACTTGTTCGCTATTTGCCATATCGGCCATAGAGCAACCAGCCGCTAAATCCGGCAAAATAACTTTCTGCGAATCACTAGTTAAAATATCGGCACTTTCTGCCATGAAATGCACACCACAAAAAATAATAAATTCAGCCTCAGGTCTAGCCGCTGCATCTTTCGCTAATTTAAAAGAATCACCCATGACATCGGCAAATTCGATTACTTCATCACGTTGGTAATGGTGACCTAAAACAAAAGCGCGACTACCTAATGCTTTGCGCGCAGCACGAGCACGTTCAACTAAATTTAGATCACTGACTGCTGGAAGTTCACCAGGGCAGGAGACGCCGCGCTCGCTCGCTAAATCAACTCCGCGGCCAAGTAGTAATAGGTCTGTTATTGAAGTTGCCACGTGTCAATTCTCTCAGGTTTGCCATTCGCCCCGCCACATTAAGGCGCGCGG
Source organism: Actinomycetota bacterium (assembly GCA_005786885.1). Classification (GTDB taxonomy): domain Bacteria; phylum Actinomycetota; class Actinomycetes; order Nanopelagicales; family Nanopelagicaceae; genus UBA3012. Next base: position 3,839 of record SYCR01000074.1, read on the forward strand.
GAAGGATTTTGGTGGGCTGGTTGTTCTCTTATATGGCACGATTAGACCATCACGGGAGGTCGTTATGAGCACAACTGAGGTAAATCTTTCAACGGCAGGTATTGCATTAACTGATGGTGCTGCACTTAAGGTGCGCGCTTTGCTAGATCAAGAGGATCGCAATGACCTCAAACTACGTGTTGCAGTTCAACCTGGTGGCTGTTCTGGTTTGCGCTACCAACTTTACTTCGATGACCGCGCCCTTGAAGGTGACTTGATTAGCGAATTTGGTTCAGTTGCTGTGGTCACGGACAAGATGAGCACACCATATTTAATGGGTGCCACAATTGATTTCGTAGATACCATTGAAAAGCAAGGTTTCACAATTGATAATCCAAACGCCGGTGACTCATGTGCTTGCGGAGATTCCTTTAATTAATTTGTTTAATTTCAAGGAGCACCTCGC
>SYCR01000075.1:0-6328 GCA_005786885.1 Actinomycetota bacterium
ACGCCTACCCGAGTTGGCTGATCTAAACATTTTGCGTTTCAATTCTCGAGGAACAGAGAGCGAAGCGGGTCGTAGCGATGGAAATTTTGAAAACGGTGATGGCGAAATCCATGATGTGCAGGCAGCAATTGATTTTGCAGCCACTAATTGCGATACCCAAAATCTTTGGGTAGTTGGTTGGTCTTTTGGAACAGATTTAGCTCTACGTCATGCAAGAGATTCGCGAGTTAAAGGTTTAATTCTGCTGAGTCCACCATTGCGTACAGCCAAGTTAAGTGATCTGCAATGGTGGGCGCAAGATGGTCGCCGCGTTATTGCCGTAGTTCCTGAACATGACGATTATTTAAAACCAGAAGAAGCGATAACTGCATTCGAGGCGCTAACACAGATTGAGATTATTTCAGTTGATGGAGCAAAACATCTATGGGTGGGCGAACCCTATGTTTATCGAGTTTTAAATGAAATTACTAAAATCGTAAATCCTACTAAAACACCACTACCTACTGAGTATTAGCTTTTTTCAGCCCGCGGAAAAACTACCTCTTCTAAAATCAAAATAACTGCAGCAGCAACTGGGACTGCCAGTAAGCCGCCAACTAAGCCTAGAAGCGAAGTTCCAATTAATGCTGAAACTATGGTGACAATTCCAGGAATTGAAAGCGAGCGCTTCATAATTCTTGGAGCAATGATGTAATTTTCAATTTGTACGTAAAGCACATAAATAATGAAGGCAATTAAACCTGTTGTCGGAGTTTGAGCGGTAGCCACAATTGTAAAAATCGAACCCGCAATAAAATGTCCAACAAGCGGAATCAATGCAGCAACAAATACCACCATGGCGATTGAAGTTGCGTACGGAATTCTAAGAATTTCTCCAACTATAAACATCACCACTGCGGCTAAGGCAGAAATAGATACTTGGCTTCCCACAAAAGTTCCGATACGAGAGATAATTGCATCTGAGATATTCGCAATTCGATCACGGCGCGAAGCTGGTGCTAAGCGGTAGGCAATTTTTGTTATTTGTGGAAGCGAACCTAGAAAATAGAGAGTTAAAACGATAATAGTAAGTGCTGAAAACGCACCGGACAAAACAGATCTTCCAACGCCGACAATTCCACCAAAAGCGGTGAGAACAAATTTTCCATCTTTAATCCAAAGTTGCAATTTACTTTGCAAAGTATCGATAATCCCATACTGCTCATTCAGGAGAGCAATTGTTGGATTTTTAGTTAAGTTATTTAGCAACTCCGGAGAGGTGGCAATCAGTTGATTACTTTGAGAAATAATGGGCGGAATAACTAAATAGCCAAACAAAATTACAAAACTAATTACACAAGCGAAAACGACAGCAACCGCATTTGATCTTTTTAGCCCACGTCTTCTAATTGCCTCAACCGCAGGATTTAACCCCATAGCTAAAAACATGGCTACAACTAGAAGCACAAAAACTTGGCTGACTGATGCAAATGCACGCATCAGGGTCAGTGCAGTAAGTGCCCCAAGCGCTGCTATGAAACCAAAATAAAAGGGATGGCTTTGATTAAAGGGAGCACCTAGTTCACCAAATGAAGGATCTGAAGCAGATTTTGAGGCCATGTAGGTGAGTTTAACTCCCGTTAACTTAAATAGGCGAGAATGTAGCCATGGCGCTGACGATTCTAGGTTCTGGAGAAGAGATCGCCTTATTGACCTCGTTGCCATGGGAACTCCCATTGGAGCAGTGGGAGGAAGAACCTGAACTTGGTGCACAGCGCGGTATCTCGCGGCACGTGGTTCGTCTTGTAAATGTAGGAACTCCCGAGAAGGCTGAAGTTTTTGCTGTGAAAGAAACTGTTCCTGAATTTGCAAAGCGTGAGTACGCCCATCTCCGCGAACTTGCAAATAGATCTGCACCATCAGTCGAACCAATTGCTGTTGTTGATGGTCGCGAGAGTGCAACAGGTGTTCCACTTCCAGCCATTATTGTTACTCGGTATTTACCATTTTCACTTCCTTACCGAATTATTTTGACGCGCAATGTGACTCCGCATGAGATTGAAACAATGGGAAGTGCACTTTCTCTTTTATTAGTGCGCCTGCACTTATTAGGATTTTGGTGGGGGGATTGTTCACTTTCAAACACGTTGTTTCGTCGCGATGGGGATGGTTTTGCTGCTTACTTAGTTGATGCAGAAACTGGCGAATTTCAAGAACACTTATCTAACGGTCAACGCGAGCATGATTTAGAGATTGCACTATTCAATGTTGCCGCAGAGTTGGATGATTTAGCATCAGGTGGATTGTTACATCCAGGGATTGATCCGATCCGGTCAAGTGAAGCCGTAGTAAAACGGTATCGCAGACTCTGGGCGATGTTGAAAGAGAAGCAAGAGTTAGATCCTACGGACCGCAAAGCAGTTGAACGAGCGATGCGCGCTCTGCAAGATCTAGGTTTTGCAGTAGAAGAAGTTTCAGTTTCACTTGATGGCGCAAAGCAGGCATTGATTTTCCAACCAAAGTTAGTCGCTGCTGGATATCATCAAAATCGTTTACGAAGTTTGATTGGATTAGAAGCCGAGGAGTTGCAGGCGAAGCGAATCTTGGCTTCATTCGATCGATACAGAGCGCGCGAATCAACGCCACTTCCACCAGAGCGTGAAACTGCAAGAAAATGGCAACGAGAAATTTTTAATCCAATCATGAGTTCAATGCCAGATTCGTTGCGTGGAAAATTGCCACCTGCTCAGTTATTTCACGAAGTCTTAGAACACCGCTGGTTTCTTAACGAACGCGCAGGGGAAGATGTTGGTTTACCAACAGCGGCCGCATCATATTTTGCAGATGTTTTGCCAGGAAGACTTGATTACAACGCGCTTAGACTTTGATGAATCTAAGAGTTTTAAGAGATTTACTTTGCCTGTACAAGCTCGATAAGCACTCCGCCACAATCCTTTGGGTGCAAAAAATTAATCAGTGATCCCTTAGTTCCAACCACCGGTGCTGGATTTAATACTCTAATTCCCAGATCTATCGCGGCATCCATGGCCGCTTGGAGATCTTTTACTGTTAGCGCTAACTGTTGAATTCCCGGCCCATTTTTGCTTAAGAATTTTCCAATTGGTGATTCAGGAATTAATGGAGCCAGTAATTGCAAAGTTGAATTACCAGTATTGCCGATGGAGAGCATCGCTTCATGCACCCCTTGGGCGGAGTTAACTTCTTGGTGGATCAATGTTGCGCCGAAAATGTTTTGGTAGAAAGTAATACCCTCATTTAAATCTGCAACTGCTACACCCACATGGTCAAAGCCTAAAATCCCCGGAATGTTTGGAATGATCGGTGGTTGGCTCGCAAAAGCGTTCATAGCGTCGTATCGTGTCATATGTGAGTCCAGACCCGGCTTTTGATGGCGAAGCGATTGCTCGTGGCGATATTAAGTTAGATATCGGCACACTCGCAAAAGCAATTTCATGGGTCGAAGATGGCGGGAAGCTGCCCGATCACTTTCTTGAGGCAGGCAAAGCGAAAAGCCAGACCATCGGCATAACCGGTTCTCCTGGAGTGGGTAAATCCACCCTCACTTCAGCAGTAGTCAAGGCGATTCGCAAAAAGGAGGAATTAGTTGCGGTGTTGGCGGTAGATCCATCTTCCCCAATTACTGGCGGCGCGCTACTCGGTGATCGAATTCGGATGCAAGAGCACTACTTAGATAATGGGGTTTACATCCGCTCGATGGGCTCGCGAGGCCATTTAGGCGGATTAGCAGCAGCCACGCCACAGGCGATCGCTTTAGTTGCCGGCGCTGGTTTCACCCAAATAATTGTGGAAACCGTTGGGGTAGGGCAAAGTGAAGTTGAGATTATGAAGTATGTCGACACTGTAATCGTCTTATTGGCACCCGGAATGGGTGATGGAGTTCAAGCAGCAAAAGCTGGGATCTTAGAAATCGGTGATATCTACGTAATCAATAAGAGTGACCGAGATTTAGCAGGGGCTGAATCTGTGGCATCTGAATTAGCGAGATCAATCGAATTATCACCACGCACTGATGGATGGAAACCAGAAATTCTAATTGCATCAGCGCAAGAAAATATTGGTGTTAATGAAATTTTAGGCGCGGTCGAAAATCATCGTAAATGGCGCAAATCGGTGGCAGGATAGCGGAGTGAGTATTTCGGGTGGATTGCCGCAACAATTTAACCGAGCGATAGATCTAAGTGCTTTAGCCGCTAAAAAGACACCCCCTCAAGATTCCATTAGCGCAGGTGGTAGCGCTCGCCGCGATGTTGATGAAAACTCACTTGTTAAAGAGATTATTCCTGGCTCCAAGCAAGTTCCAGTAATTTTGGTTGTTTGGTCGCCTCGAAGTGAAGAATCTAAATTATTAGTGCAGGCGTTAGAAGCACTCCACCGCAAACACAACGAAGCATCACAGAGATGGTCATTGGCAACTCTAAATGCTGATGCCCAACCTGCAGTTGCGCAAGCTTTACGAGTTGCAACTATCCCAACAGTTATGGCAATTATTGCTGAACAGGTTGCGCCACTATTTGATTCAATGATTCCTGCAGATCAACTTGAAGTTGTTTTAAACAAAGTAGTTGAACTTGCTGCCGAGCAAGGGGTGACTGGAATATCAAATGGCGTTCCAAATGAACAAGTAATTCCAGATGATCCAGATTTAGTGATTGCAGACCAGGCTTTAGAAGATGGAGATTTTCAAAGTGCAATTACAGCCTTTGAAAAAGTATTAGCGCGCAAACCAGGAGATCCCGAAGCGACCCAAGGGTTAGCAAACGCAAAATTGTTACTACGTACCTCTTTGGCAGATGCAACTGTGGCTCAAGCGGCCGTCCTGGCTAATCCAGAAGATGCCAAAGCTCAAGCATTAGCTGCAGATTTTGAGATTTTGTCAGGGCAAGCAGAGGCAGCGTTAGATCGCCTGATTCAATTTATCTCAACTAATCAAGGAGCCCAGCGCGATATCGCCCGAACTCACCTTTTGGAACTTTTTCAAAACTTTGCCCCAACCGAACCAATCCTGATTGCAGCCAGATCAGCACTATCGAAGGCGCTTTTCTAATGAATCCAATAACAAAAAGACATCGTCGACTTTTTGCCATGCTTTATTTCACCTTTGGCTTGGGAATTATGTCTTGGATCCCAAGATTTTCTGAAGTAAAACAAAACTTGGGTTTAAGTAATGGTGAATTTGGCACAATTATTAGTACAGGAGCATTTGGAGTTTTCTTCGCGCTGTTGATTATTGGTCATGTGGTGCATGCATATGGCGTTCGTATCGTTTTAATAATTTCTGGATTGTGGATGCTTTTAGCGATTGCTGCAATAACTTGGATAACTAGTCCTGTTTATTTCCTCTTATTTAACATGACAATTGGTGGAAGTATCTCTGCCTTCAACACTGCAATTACGGCACAAGCAATAGCCATGGAAAAAGAGTTAAAAAGAAGTTACCTTCCCAAAATGTCAGGTTTTTTCGCGGTTGGGACTCTGGCCACAACTTTACTGGCAGGAATTGCGGCAAGATTTATATCAGTGCAAATTCATGCAGGCATTATCTCGGGAATATCAGTGTTATTACTTCTTTATATTGTTAAAGAGCTGAATGTTATTTTGATTCCATCAAATAAAAGTGATGCAGCAAGAGATGCAGTAAGGTTTGCCCAATTTTTCACTTCCTTTAAAATCGACTGGGTCGTAAATTTAGGCTTACTATTTGGATCCCTTCTTGCTTTCTCTGCCGGAGATTGGGCCTCGATTTACACTCGCGAAGAATTGGGCTTATCTAAATCTTTGGCAGTAATTCCATTTTTCATTTTCACTATTGGCATAATTGCCGGGCAACTTGAATACGCAAGATTTGAAAAAAAGTTTTCGATGGTTAAATTAGTTAAGTGGGGCGGAGTAATCGGCGGCATTGGCATGGCTATTGGAGTCGTCACTGGTCGATGGGTTTCTGATTATTCAGTTTGGGCTGGCGTCGGAATTGCAAGTGTGGGATTTTTAATCGGGGGCCTTGGATGTTCATTTATTGGTTCGATATTTGTCTCACAAGCAACTAAACGCTCTAATTTGCCAGCAAGTGTTGTGATCGCCCAGTTAAATTCAGTAAATACATTAATAGTTTTTGTCTCAAAGACAATAGTTTCACTCACCGCACAATTGACCTCGGTGACAGTTGCTCTATTAGTCCCTTGCGTGATGCTTCTCTTTGTTGGAGCTTTTCTTCGTAAAGAGAATTAGAAAGAGAGATAGAAGAAGAGTTAGCCAGATCCTTCAGTGTTGCCTGGATCTGCTGCCATGATGTCGTGAAGTGCGTACTTAT
>SYCR01000076.1:0-5499 GCA_005786885.1 Actinomycetota bacterium
TTCACCATTTTCAACTCGCAGATCTATCCCTGCAACTGCGGATTTTCTGCCGTAATTCTTTACCAAGCCACGTACTTCAATTGCTGGGGCATTACTCATAGCGACATCTTGCCTTAGTTGGTAATAAAAACTAAATTTGTTTGGGAGAATAATCCTGTGAGTCCACGTAAAGTGAAGCAAAAAAATAAGGGCAAGCGGGTCGATACCAAGGCTTCACTTTATGGCGCTTCCATTTACTGAAAGGAGACTTTTCAAGCATGTCTGCGTCCACAAATGGCAATGAAGTCCTTGCCTCCACGATAGCGCATCGTACCTAATAATATTATAAATGGTATTCCTGTCCCCGGAGCACGCCAACCTTTAAGTACTTCTCTTCGCCAAGGATCCTTAAATTCGGTAATTGAAACCAATGAAGAGATTCGCGCTTTAGGACTAGCGTGGAATGCGCCAATCTTTTCCCAAAAAGAAAGTTCTAAAATGTAATAATTTCCCGAGACAGTTACCTTAGCCATTTTATAATTCTATCTTCAATTACATATATTCAAAAAGGATTTTCAAAATAACAAGCTTCAGAAATTTCCATTTCGAGCAATCGATTCCATTTGGCATTTCTTTCTGAACCGTGAGTAGAGCCCACCTTAATTTGTCCAGAACGCCACCCAACAGCTAGATCAACTAACCAAGAATCCTCGGTTTCGCCAGAGCGGGCCGAAACAACAGTATTAAATCCAGCAGTTTGTGCTTGCTTAAGCACCGATTGAGTTGAAGTTACCAAACCATTTTGGTTTGCCTTAATCAAAATGGCATTTGCCGAGCCTTCCTTGATTGCTCGATTTAGTCGATTCAAGTTGGTCGTTAGTAAATCATCACCCAATACTTGTAAATCTTTTGGTGCTTTCGTACAAAATGAATTCCAAGCGCTCCAATCATCTTCAGCAAATGGATCTTCGATAGAAATAATTGGGAAATTTCTGACTAACTTTAGGGTGTAATCAACAAATTCATCACTGGAATATTTTTTATCGAGAGTAATAAAGTTGTAGCTAGTGCCATCAAAAAATTGCGTTGCGGCGATGTCCAGAGCAAGTGAGATGTCGGTACCAATCCTTAATCCCACTTTTTCAATACTTTCTAACACAAATGTGCAAGCTAGTTCAATAGATTCAAATGGAATCCCAAGACCACCCTCATCCGCTACCAGATGAGTTATTTTTCCCGATTCACTTCCAAGTTTTGCCGCCATTTCACGCACGGCAACAATCCAAGATAGAGCTTCAGTAAAAGATTTTGCACCGGTAGGCACAATTAAGATGTCTTGTATATCCAAGGTTCGCTTTGCATGCGCTCCACCGGAAAGAATATTAACCATCGGCATTGGAATTAGAAGTTTGCCATCTGGCTGAAAAAATCTAGCAAGCGAAACTTTATTTGCGTGTGCGTTTGCAATTGCTGCAGCTAACGAGATTGCTAGAGTTGCGTTAGCGCCTATCGATACATGGTTTTCAGAAGGGTCAAGATCTTTCAATTTTTGATCGACACTTGTCAGATTTATTTCTTTCCCGATCAAGTGCGATGCAATTTTCGAATTTATATTGGAAACTGCAAGGTTTACGGAATTTCCAGAGTAATAAGGATTAGAAATCGATTGGTTTCCATCACGGAGTTCAACCGCTTCATGTTTTCCAGTCGAGGCTCCGGAAGGAACTCTTGCAGTATGCGTACTGCCATCTTCTAGAGATATTGCCGCAGCAACTGTGGGCTTACCTCGGGAATCGAGAACTTGATAACCGAGTACTTTTGATATTTTCATCGATTGCTCAAATCGAATAAATCGCGAGCATTTGTAATTTTAAAATTAGTTAGAACTTTCTTGATAAAAATCTGCAATTTCTGTTGTTGGGCTGGGTTTAAATAATTCACTGGCGATTTACCTTCAACTCTTGCGAGAGATATCAGTGCCGTATGCAGCGCAAGGGAAGGGGATATTAGGTGCAGATTCTCGTACGAATCCAAGAAAACTTTGGCCAGTTGCGAAAATTTCAAAGCTGTTTGTTCATTTTCGGCGCGGAAGAATTTACAGAGTAAATGCGCCACTAGAAAAGCTAGATCAAATACCGGGTTACCAATATGCATAACTTCGAAGTCCAAAATATAAACTTGGTTAGATGGCCCTACCATAATATTTTTAGGAGAAAAATCGCCATGAACAATGGTGGAGTGATCGGTTTCAAGTTCATTGATCAAACTACTAATTACTGATTGCAAATCCGGATTTCGTTTTGATACAAATCTATAAAATGGATCAACCCGTAGTTGTTCAAATAGAGTATCTTCTTTAAATTGAGCGATGTTTGTCGGATTACTTTCACCGTATAGGTGCCAAGTTGCAAGGGTTTCGCCTAATACTTTTGCCACGTTTAATTCGAAAACACCTTCTAAAAGATCGGATTTCCAGACCCTGCTATTTATGGCAACTCGATCCATGATCAAAACAAACTCAACCGGGTCTATAAAAACTAAATTGGGCACTTGCGCTGGACTTAGCTCATGAAATAGGCGCAAAGCATCAGCTTCAACAATTGCCCGTCTTTGATCAGCTTCCCATTTTTCCGCAACTTTTAATTCTGGTAGCGCTTGTTTTAAAACCATATTTCGAGTGTCAGTAGAGATTGCAAGAACCGTATTTGAAACACCGCCCGTTAAAGTTTCAATGGTTACTTTTTCGTCAACGGATATTACGCCGTGTTGAATTAGATAGGGTAAAACCGATACTTCAGTTAGCAGTTCCAAAAGTTGGTACGCTCCTTATGCGGTATTAACTAACGTGAGAAATGATGAATTGCATCCCAATCCCATTGAATTCCGAATCCAGGTTCAGTGCTCAGTATCGCCTTTCCATTACGAATTTCTATTGGTTTTAGAAGTAAGTGGTGGAATAAATCAATTTCATAACGAGGATCTAGGTACTCCAAGCCACCAGGATAGAGATTTGGCGTAGCTGCTGCTAGTTGGGAGTGAATTTCGGTATGAATATGGGTCGCGAAAGTTTTTCCTTTTTGATGAGCATAAGAGGTTGCTTTAAGAAATTCGCTTACGCCACCAATTACTAGTGCATCGATTCTTAAAATATCAGTTTGATTGTAATGGAGTACTTGCTCAGCCATTTTAGAAGATGCCAGAGATTCACCGAAAGATACTGGAACTCCGGTTGCTTCGCGAAGAGCGATAGCGACAACGCCTTCGGATTCAAGAAAAGGGTCTTCCACAAATGCGACGCCATACTCTTTAATTAGGCTTACTCGTTTGATTGCATTATCTAGAGTTTTCAAAGTTCTAAAGGCATCAAGAGCGATTAGTGGTTTATCGCCAACTTTTTCGCGAAGTACTCTTAAACGATTGGCATCTCGCTCAGGAGTATCTGCTCCCATAACAATCTTAAATGAATTAATTCCTCGGCTAATCGCATAATCAATTTCTTCGCGTAACCCAGATTCATCTTTCCCATAGTGATATCCAATGACTGAATAGATTGGCACCTCACTTACAGTGGCTCCTAACATAGTGGCCACGCTCTTGCCAGCGCGCTTTCCGGCAATATCGTGAAGTGCAATGTCTATTGCGCTGGCAGCTGAAGTCACTGAACCATGTTCGGCAGATTGCCAATTGAATCCAAGTATCAATTTGCGAACCTCGTCTGGAGATTCAGCGCTTTCACCGATTGCGACTGGCGTCATTACGTCATCAATAATTTTTGCCATGGGCAAGCCGCGGCTGTAACAATAGCCAACGCCAACAATTCCATCCGAAGTTGTAATTTTTACAACTGAATAAGTTCGATGAGTTATGCGCGCTGATCCGACGGCGAGAGGTGCCGGAAGTGGAACTCTTGCTTCAAATGTTTCAATCGAGCTAATTAGATCCACAGTCGTGAAGTTTATCTAGTTGGCTAAGTTGCCGTCAACTGTTTATAATGAAGTTATTAATCCTGGTGCACTAGCGAAATGAGATGGAAATGAAAGTATTGCTCTTTGGTGGCACAAGGTTTATGGGCCGTTATGTTTTAAAAGCTTTATTGGCGCAAGGTGCAAATGTAACAATCGCTAATCGCGGGACAAGAGAAGAAAATGGTGGCGCAACTAATGTTATTTGTGACCGTTCCTTACCCGGCTCGTTAGATCAGTTTGCCAATTCAAAATTCGATGTCGTAATTGATTTTTCGGCGTACGCCTCTGCGTGGGTAGAAGAGGCAGGTAACTTCTTCGCAAATAGAATTGAAAAATATATTTTTATTTCAACTGGCGCTGTTTATACCTCAAGCAATATTTTTCCGATAACCGAAGATTTCCCTAAAGGGCCACCTCATCCCTTTGCTGATTATGCGAGAGAGAAAAATCGATCAGAAGCCTTGCTCTTGGAATTTAGCGATAAAGAATTCTTTAGTACAACGTCTTGTCGTTTACCGTTTGTGATGGGTCCTGAAAATTATGAAGATCGTGAATCATTTGCATTTAGCCGACTACTAAAAGGATTACCAATTTTGCTAGGCAATGGTGGAAAATCAATTCATTCGTTTGTCTACGCTGGTGATGTCGCCGATGCCATTGTTGCAATCATAAATGCTGGTAAAACTGTAGATAAACAAGCCTTCAACATTGCTACTAAGCAAGCAACTACGTCTCGGGGATTTGTAGAGTTGGCCGCTAAAGTCTGTAAAAAAGTACCAAACCTCTTGCCCTATAACCCAGATGAATTTGGTTTAGATGTCGCAAATTTTGATTTGAGAAATGTCGCATTCCCATTCCCGGAGAACAATTGGTACTTCGATTCTGAGAAATTAAGGAACGTGCTTGGCTTTACACCAAGGTACAATTTATTAAGTATGTTAGAAATTTATTATGAATGGTGGTTGCAAAAAGGAGATTTAGAACCGAAAGTGTATCCATTAGAGCAAAGAATTCTGGAAAAGCTCACTAAGTAACGCTGAGTCCGGTCACGAACTTGAATCGATTGTGGTATTCCTCAGAATCTTTGTAGAAGTCTGTTGAACAAGTGATGCACTTGTAGTCAGGCATATCGTCCGAAACAAGGCACCCACCAGTTACGTACTTCCCTGGGTCAGGTTCTTCGCTCGGCATCCCATAGAGATATTCCCGAACTCCTTCGATGGAATTACAAACTGGGCATTTCTTCATTATGCCAAGATATCTTCACCCACTGACAGAAAACTTGTCCACGATTTTGCCCATTTGTCCACGATTTTGCCCAAGGAATTCGGTCAAAACATCCAAGGTTTTGCATAAAACTAAACAAAATTAAACAAGAAAGTGAGCGCAGTATTTATCTGCGCCCACCTAATTGGAAGAAGAGTCGCCCTATAAGCCGGAGATAGACAATTCACGCTCAAAACAGGGCATTTGTCCGCAGTTTTGCCCGCAAAGAATGAGCAAGTTCTGCAATCAATTATTTAAGGAAAAGTGTTACCAACGCCATAATTCCCAA
>SYCR01000077.1:0-11586 GCA_005786885.1 Actinomycetota bacterium
ATTCCAAGTTTGGCATCGGTAAACCAAGTTGGGATTGGTCGATTAAATCGACTCCAATCGACATCCGGGCTTTTAGACCAATCGGGCTTTGGGTCCATACTCATCCTTCCTCCATAAGGCGATACTTCCACCCTCGCACACGAGATGGCGACCGATTTTGAAGGGATTTTCTGCTGCGTGAAGGGGAGGGTAGGTAATTGAGTTGCTAGATCGATACCCCCTGCTTTACCCTGATGCCAAGGAGTTATGTTTAACTGCATTTTGGGGCCAGCAATGGTCTGAAGTAGCCAAAAAGTAGCTAAATTCAACTTGAAGATGAAACGAAAGAGGTCGACAGTGTCTGTAGCGCTAGCGCTTACATCAACACCGATTCGTACTGCCAATTGGCGTACGAACGATTTCGCGCGTTCATATTCATACGCCACCGGCAATCCAAAGCATTTTGGATTCAGTGGCACCCTGGAGTTCATTGGCTAAGCACCAGTGAAAAACCCCAGGGGGCCTCGAATCCAAAAGGATTCAGGCCCTCTTTTCTTTTTCCGGGAGTAAAACTTGTGCGAAAGGCAAGGAAATTCGGAGCGAGAGATTAGGGAGATTCACAGAAAGGTCAGTGGGGCAGCACAGGGTATATCGAAATAGTGGGCGCAGAAAAGCAGAAAAGCAGAAAAGCAGAAAAGCAGAAAAGCAGAAAAGCAGAAAAGCAGAAAAGCAGAAAAGCAGCAACGGAGAACTTGCAAATTGCAAGATCCGCGCAACACCAGATGAGGGAAGGTGAGAGCAATGACGGTTTTATTTCACGAACTGTTAGTTCCAGGATGGGCAGAGACAAAGGTAGGTGTGTATGAGTTAACACGTAATGAGAATTCAGGGCACAAGAAGGATGAGGGTTTTTCACTTCCATGTCACGGAGTCGATCCCGAGCTCTTCTTCGCCGAATCGCAAGAGATGTTAGAGACCGCTAAGGATCTTTGCACTGCTTGTCCGATGCGCGCACGTTGTCTTGAAGGAGCTTTGTCACGTCAAGAACCTTGGGGCGTTTGGGGTGGCGAGATATTTGAAGATGGACGGATAGTTGCTGCGAAGCGTTCACCCGGACGTCCACGTACTGCGGCATAAATTTTCAGCGCACTTGTTACCACAATTGATTTGAAGGGATCAATTAAAAGATCAAATAGGTCGGAGTGGGAAAACAAGTGCGCTGAAAGCAGCAAAACAATAAAGTTATTACAAAAATATTACATGCCAAGTGTTTAAATCACATTACAAACCCAGCTTAATTACTTACTATTTTAGTAGACCAAATTGCGTGCCTTGCTAAATAACCTGTTAAGTGTTAAACCTAAATTACTTGCCTTGTGAAGGTGCAATTTCGGGAAACCAAGAAAGCGCTTCATCACGGAAATTGCCTTCTGCGCCTAGTTGGCAGAAAATTCCAGTGGTACCAAGAGTCACCCGGTGAATCAACACATATTCTGGTGGAAGGTTTAATTGGAACCCAATTTTTGCGGTCGGATTTCTTGGGTCACCAACGCGAGTGCTTTGATCTCGTAACCATTCCCGCGAATATTTAAAAGTCTCTGTTCTTAGCGGTTCTACAAGCGGTAACAAATAATCTAAAACTAAGTTTGCATCTGCATCAACATCAGCAAGAATAAATCCATCCTTTTTAAAGCCTTCGTATAACCCAATTGCATCATCATCTAAGGCATGTTTAAGTAAGTTTTTTAAGGGCTCCGGAAAACCATTAGGCAATCTGTTGCATGCACCAAAATCTAATACTCCAAGTCGACCATCTTCTAACAATCTAAAATTTCCGGGATGTGGATCTGCGTGAAGTAATCCAACTCGAGTTGGAGAAGTGAAATGAAAGCGGGCGAGCTTTAGACCGGCATTATTTCTTTGCTCACGAGTTCCCTTGGCAATTATTCGTGATAGTGGAATTCCCTCTAACCATTCGCTAACTAGAACTTTGTCCGACGCCATGACAACTTTTGGAATAGCTATATCTGGATCGCCCTCAAATTCAACGGCATATGCACGCTGAGCCTTTGCCTCATACTGATAATCAACTTCTTCAATAATTCGAGCACGTAACTCCTCGAGTAACGGCCCCATCTCTAGCCCCGGCATAAATAATTGAAATATTTTTGCAAAACGCTGAATTTGATTTAAATCTGAAATAAGAGCTTCAGCCGCACCGGGGTATTGCACTTTAACGGCAACAACTCTTCCGTCCTTCCAAACACCTTTATGAACTTGCCCAATAGATGCCGAAGCAACGGGTTTATCTGTGAACGATGAAAAGTGATCACGCCAATCTTCACCTAATTCTTTCGCAAGTACTTGATGAACAACTCGAGCCGGTAGCGGTGGTGCAGATTCTTGTAATTTAGTTAATGTCTCACGATACGGAGCGGCTATCTCTTCTGGGAGAGCAGCTTCAAAAACTGAAAGCGCTTGACCAAATTTCATCGCGCCACCTTTTAGTTCACCCAATACTTGAAAAACCTGACGTGCTGTTTTTTCTTGAATTTCAGATGAAACTAGAGAATTTGATTGGCCGATTAATTGTTTCCCCAGACCAACTGCACTTCGTCCAGCAAGAGATAGTGGCAATGAAGCTAATCTGGCACTGCGAATTTTTGTGCTGGTCTGCAATGAATCTTTCTTTACATTCTTTTCATCACTGGACATTTGGCTAATTGTGCTAGATACCCACAATCATCGCCAATTGAAAGTTATCTGTGCTTTGCCCAGCAGGTAGAGTGGAATTCTATGTAAATGTGATTTCTCCCTCACCTACAAATTTTTACACACCCGCATTCAATTTTTCTCGCATTCCTATTGGCAGAATCACTGCCAAGAACATCCGCATAGCGGGTGCCTGCTCCACCTGCGGATTATTGGGTGCATCAATTCAGAAGCCGAGTAAGTGATGGTTTTCCCCCGTAACTGAAATTGGGATGATCTTTCATCGATGCCTTGGATGGCTGGACCCATCGAATTGAATCGATCTAGGTGAGCAAGTTGATCTAATTGTGCCAGCGCAAAAATCGCTCCAACACTGGCTCCAAGCACCGCTAAAGGAGAAGAGAGTTCTCGCCTACGATCGAGAAAATGAGCAAGGCTGACGCTATTCCAATTTGGATCTCGGTCCAGACAGTGCAGATCAATACATCGCGGACAGGCATCTTTCCCTGGATTCACAAAAGGACCAAAAGTTAAGTTATCTCTATCTAGTCCATCAATTAGGAAAAACGGAGTGCCACCTCGCATCCACTCTGCAAGTAATTCTGGATCAGGCGGAGACGTTGAAATGATCAAAGTTGATTTTTTAATTTGGTTTAAATGATTAACATTGCTCACATTACTTAAATTGTTTACATTTTTGCTTTGGGTATTCTCGCGAGATAGATCAATCAATACTTCATTCCTGGCACGACCAACATCGGAAAGTCGTAAGTAGCCTCCAACAATATCTGCAATTGTGATTTTTCTATTGTCATCACTAATTACAGCACCAACACCACTTGCTAAGAGGATGCCCGATAATGCAAAACCAACGCGATTTAACTTAGAGACATAGATCGTTGCATTTATGCGTTTTTCCATACTTTCTTGTCGACCTATGGGGCTTAATTGTTGGTACCAATCGATGAGTTGCATCTCGGGCAGAAGCTTTTGGTTAGAAATTTTTTCAAATGTCACCAGAGATGAAAAATTTAGGGTTGAGATTAATTCAATTAAATCTGACGTTAGAATTCCTACTGAGGTCGCTATCGAATTTATAGATTTACTTCCATCACATAAAGCCAGAGCCGCACGCGCACCAGGCAGATCGATAATTAATGCATCATCAAAAGTTCCCACAAATAATCCGTCAGCTCTAGGGGAAACCAGCACTCCAACTTTTAAACGTGGGAAATCAGCGCCGGAAATTCTCTCTGTCGAACTTTTAGTTGGAATGCCATAACTTGATGGACTCTCATCCATCTTGCAATCTGTCTCGTGATCTGTCTTGCGATTTATTTCGTCATTAAACATAGAAGGAGCCTGACATTTGCCAGGCTCCTTCATACTTTTTGCTCACAAACCAACTTTGGAGTAAATCTTTGTCACATCTGATGTGCCTAGAGATTCGCCCTGCGTGGTTATGAAATTTAAATCTCCTGCATCCTGCTTGGAGGGCTTACGCCTTACCCAAGATACGACACATGGTGGTGTTGCATGTTGGGCACTTACCCTTTGCCATGCGACGGCCCGATTCTGAAACATTTACATCACCAGTGAAGTTGCGCTTTGCTTTGCACTTAACGCAATATGCCTCGCCGGTATAAGTCTCTACTGCCATGGGATCCTCCTGAAAGTTGGAACAAGGTGAAACAACTAAAGAGCACGGTACCGCCTGACCCACGCTCAAACCCCAGTATTTACCCTTTGCGACCTGCTTTTTTGGGAAATCTTCGGCTCAAAGTAGCCACTGGTGCACTCAACCTTGGGCAAATATCCGTTTTGTCGGTTTCCCCACTCTTTTAGGCGGAGAGTTCGCCCAAGGTGAGCAATTCCAGCTGCCCCTCTCCTTTAGTACTTCCTCTTGTAGCTGCCCGCGGCCGTGGTCGCTCAATAGCGGAGTTAAGGCCCGACTCATTGCTGAGCTGGATTTGACTCTGGGTTTGCTTTTCGAGGGGCTCAGCGGATTGCCTCTGACCATCCTCAAGATCTTCATCTAGACGAATTTGGCGGCCTTCCAGATAACCTTCGGCCCGCTCAAGTTGCGGGTAGACAGAAAGCAAAGCCTTGAAATCAGGACCATGACCGGCGACGATCAAGTGAACCAATTCATGGAGCAAGATGTAATCGAGTGCGTAACGCGGCGCATCATCCAGTCGATTTGATAATCGAATTGCACGATCTTCTATTGTGCAAGAACCCCAGATGCGTTCCATACGCGAACTCCATTCAACAGTTAATGGAGTTGCTTTATTACCAAGATAAAGCGTATTTAACTCAAGCGCACGTGACATTAATTCAGTTGAAGTTAATCGCAAATCATCTTTGCCTAATTTGGAAACCATTTCAGCAACAACTCGTTCTTCTTCGCGTTTACTCATACGTGCAGGAATTGCAACAATAATTGTGTCGCCTTTGCGGTATGCCTCAATTGTTTTGCGCCGTTTTGTACTTCTGCGTACTTCAACTAAGAACGCGCGCTCCAAAATTGCCCCTTTTCTCACCTAATGCTCGAGAGTTTTACCAACCATACCGGCGAACTTTTCCACCGGATGTGGGTAAGTAGCAATGGCCTCCAGGTGTCGCCCTGCTGAGGTATCGATGCAGGTCAAAGGAGAATTTTAGGCAGCCAAAAATGCGGTTTCCACAGGTAGATCAAAACTATGCACAGATATTGGGGGAGTTACGCACAGGGGTAAAAAATCAGAAATTTACTAGCAGATTTTTTATCAAATTTCTATCTTGCATCTTTTTTAATTGAGCCGTACTTTCACGCTACGAAGTCCTCGGATAACCGGTTATCTATCTGCAAGGGGAAGGCAGATAAGTAAACGTGCGCCCCGGGGGCTTCGCTTTTTATTTGTTAATTATTTGAATTAAAGCGTTGATAAATCGTCAGGAGCACTTCTACCTTTTCTAAATTCACTTGGATTTGAGATCTCTTCAATTGTTGGCAATAGCTCTGGAGAACTCCACAATTCATCTCGTTGCGAAATGCTTTCGTTAGTTGCAATGTAGTTAAAGAAAGTTGCCGCATCACGCGAGGATCTTGGTGATATTTCTAAACCAATTAACGCAGCAAATGCTTTTTGCATGGGTCCACCAGTTGCCCTGCCGCGTCGCGCGCTTTCTCTTAATGCGGGCAATGAGGGCAAGTGTTCTAAAGCAGCGCTGGCACTCACTTCATCGATCCAACCTTCAATCAATGCGGCAATTGTTTCCAGCCGGTGCAGGGCACTTTTTTGTGATGGAGTCTCTTCCGTTGTAAACAATCCATTAGCGATCGCCTCATTTAATGCCTCAGGGGAGGTGCCGATACCGTCAAGACCGGAGGTGCCTGCAATTCCAGACATACCTTCTTGAATCTTTTCGATGTTAACTTTTATACCCGCGCTATAACTTTTAATCGAAGCAGTTATGTATTCACGCAACCAAGGAACATTGTTAAACAGGCGCACACCAGCTACTTCGCGAAGAGCTAAGTAATAACGTAATTCAGCTTCTGGAATCCCTAGTTCTGCTCCCCATGAATTGCAATTAGCAGCAATCAGAGCCGGACGGTTTTTAATCAAAAGCGGAATTCCAATATCTGCTCCTCCGGTGACACTTCCCGCCGTTGTTTTAATTGTTTCACCAAGTTGTGTCGCAAAAATCACTCCACCAAAAGCGCGCATCGCATTGCTCATCTGATTAAAAATTCCAGCCATTGGATTGAGGTTAGAGCTGTTATTTTCTGCGCTCCCCGTATTTTCTGAATTAGTTGCGGGTCCAAAGCCAAATGAATTTAATGGATTGCCATTTTGATTTTCTGGTTCATCTCCCTGCATGCCACCAAATGCACCGCCCAGTGAGTCACCAAAAGCATCACCAAAAGCATTTGTTGCTAATCCAGAGATAGCTCCCGAGACTGCACCTGAAAGAGATTCAGCTAGTGGCGCAACAACTTCACACCAACCAACTAAAGTTTCATCAATCCATTGAGAGCGCGACCAAATTTGGGCCGGCGCGAGAGGCGCTGTGAAATCAGTTTTTGGATCTAACCAAAGTTGGGCAACAGCGAGGGCTTCAAGACCGGAAGCAATATCATTAGCGCTGGGGGATTCGTCATTTGTAAGTGCTGCCATCTCGCGCACTGCATTGGGCGAGAGTCCCTCACCAGATGCATTGGCAGAAATTGCTCGACCCAAACGCGAGAGCGCCTCTCCCATTTTGGCGAAGTCAAAACCATTCATGTCACCAAAATCCCCAGCCCCAAACCCGCCACCCGGAATACTCACGCTCAATTTCCAATCCAATAGGTAATCTGATTGATACAACATCCGCTTTTACTTCAGTAACTCATATAACCACATTCACTCCAATTCGATTCCCCAGATCTTCACTTTCTAGATCACCAGATCACCAGATCATCAGATCACCAGATCACCAGATCACCAGATCTCTAGATCTGTAGATCACTAGATCACTAGATATCCACTGATCATCCGCTTGCTAACTCCCAAGCATTCCCCAGATTGGCACCGGAAAGTGAAAAAAACTCTATCGTTGTCTTATGTCCGCACTTATCTGGTGGTTGATCCCACTATTCGGTACCGCCGGCGCCC
Organism: Actinomycetota bacterium; assembly: GCA_005786885.1. Taxonomy (GTDB): domain Bacteria; phylum Actinomycetota; class Actinomycetes; order Nanopelagicales; family Nanopelagicaceae; genus UBA3012. The sequence goes on from SYCR01000077.1 coordinate 7,335, forward strand.
TGTTTTACGTATGGAGGGTCGGACGCAGCAAGCGGGAAACAAATGTTGAAAAATCAATTGCAGAGTATGAAAGATTTCGATCAACTTTTGAATCACAACATCAATCTGAAGATTTGTAAAAGAAGGTTTGAGTAAACCTAAATGGTTCGTCGTTTGCCTAGAACACCAATTTTTTTAGCGTTACTTTTATTAGTCGCCGCTTTGGCACTTCCGTTGCCTTATGTAATTGTTGAACCGGGGAAACCGCAAAATGTTTTAGGGAAGGTTGAAAAGAAAAGCAATAAGCGGCTGATAGAAATAACCGGAGTAAAAACTTTCCCAACATCAGGAAAATTAAACTTAACCAGTATTTATGTTTCTAGTCCTGAATCAAAAATTTTTGGCATCGACGTTTTGGGCGCTTGGTTTGATGGAGAACGAAGTGTCCAACCCAAAGAAGTTTTTTTCCCCAAAGGAGTCTCTAGCCAAGAAGTTGATGAACAAAACTCTTTAGATATGCTTCATTCTCAAGAGCATGCAAAAGTTTCGGCGCTTAAGTACCTTGGTTACGAAATTCCAGAAAAGATGATCATTTCTTCAATAACTAAGGAGTCTCCGAATTATAAAGTTTTGAAAAATGGCGACGAAATCATTGAATTGAATGGAATTCGAGTTACCTCTGCTACTGGCTTTAAAAAACTACTATTGGCTGTCTCATCTCCAAAAACATCAAGTGATCAAATGCAGCTTACTGTTTTGCGTGATGGGTCAGCGGAAGTTTTTAGAGTCCAAACTTATAAAATTGCCCCAATGCAAAAAGTTCTAGGTTTAATGATTGAATCAAAATATCAATACCCATTCACGATAAAAATTAGATTAAAAGATGTTGGTGGTCCAAGTGCTGGCCTGATGTTCTCTCTTGGTATTGTGGAAAAATTGAGATCAGAGAATTTAGCTAGGGGTAGAGATATTTCAGGAACTGGAACTATTGACGCTTTTGGAAACGTGGGACCAATCGGCGGCATAGAAGAAAAATTGATTGGAGCGGCGCGGGCTGGGTCAAAACTATTTTTAGCACCGGCTTTAAATTGCGACGATATCCGTCACATCCCACCGGGCTTGCAAATTGTTGCTGTGGAAACCCTGAGAGAGGCTGTTGCTGCATTAAAAAGCAAAGACCTGGAGTCATTACCCGCTTGTGGGTAATTTAAGCATTTTTTAAGTTTTGCTCCTTGCTTAGCCGGCGAATCTTTGTTCGGCTTTCGACCTGCTGGCATTAATTCTGTACCGTATGCCCATGGTCTTTAACTCTGCTTTTACCCCAGGTGCTAATCGTCGTCGTGGTCCACTTCCGTTAACGATCACGGTTTTGGTTTTGCTCTCTATTGCGTTAGTAAGCATGAGTGGTTTCTATGCTGACTGGCTTTGGTTTAACTCAGTTTCATTTACAAAAGTTTGGCAAACTACTCTATTCACCAAAGCGTGGCTCTTTGTACTTTTCGGTTTTGTCACAGCCTTAGTAATAATTTTAAATATCTTGATTGCATATCGATCACGACCTGTTTTTGCTCCATTGACCATGGAAGCCGATAATTTAGAACGCTACCGCGCTCAAATTGAACCAGTTAAGCGCATGGGATTTGTAGCTCTTGCTCTAGGGCTCTTTTATTTTGCTGGATCTGCTGGATCACAGTTGTGGGAGCCATGGTTGCTTTGGAGAAATGCAACTCCATTTGGCGTGAAAGACCCACAATTTAACTTAGACATCTCGTTTTTTGCATTCTCACTTCCTTTCTATCAAGCCTTAATCGGCTGGGCGATTTCAACTTTAATTCTCGCAACACTTGCTAGCTCGGCAGTGCACTACTTGTACGGTGGAATCAGACCGCAAAGTGTCGGCGAAAAAACTACGGTCGCCGCGCGTGTGCAATTATCTGTTTTGCTTGGCCTAATTGTTCTTGTTAAGGCAATTGCGTATTGGTTTGACCGATATCAACTAGCATTGAAAAATGATCGGTTGATAACTGGATTGAGCTTCACAGATGTAAATGCTGTGTTGCCAGCGAAAGCAATTCTTGCCTGGATCGCTGCAGTTTGCTCGCTATTATTTTTTGCAAACCTAATCCGACGTTCATGGGTTTTACCAACTGCGGGAATGGCGCTATTAGTTGTTAGCTCAGTGGTTATTTCAGGTTTATATCCAGCCGCTATTCAACAGTTCCAAGTTAAACCAAGTGAGTCAACCAAAGAAGCACCATTTATTCAACGTAATATTGAAGCAACCAGAGTTGCTTACGGAATTGATAAAGTTGAAATTTCCGAATATGCAGCGACAGTTGACACGGCAGCCGGTCAATTATCTTCTGATGCCGAAACAATTTCAAATATTCGCTTGATGGACCCAAATGTCATTTCTGCAACATTTCGACAGCTACAACAGATTAAGCCTTATTACACTTTTGCGGATTCTTTGGATGTTGATCGATATAAAATCGATGGAAAAGTTCGCGATGTTGTAGTGGCAGTCCGCGAATTAAATATCGCGGGTAATCCAAATCGAAATTGGATTAATGATCATTTGGTTTACACCCACGGGTTTGGTTTCGCGGGTGCTTACGCCAACGCGCAAGATGCCGATGGAAAACCCAAGTTTTTCTTAGGTGACATTCCTCCAACTAAGACTTTGGGTGAATTCCAACCACGTGTTTATTTTGGTGAGAACGTCCCTGATTACTCAATTATCGGTGGCGCAGATTCAGATACCAAAGTTGAATTTGATTACCCAGATGACGCATCTGCAAATGGCCAGAAGAATTACACGTACACCGGCAAGGGCGGCGTGCCACTGGGTAATTTATTTGCCCGTGCTGTTTTTGCAATTAAGTATCAAGAACAGAGGATCTTGCTTTCGAGTTTGATTAATTCAAAATCAAAGATTTTATTTGAGCGTAATCCGCGTGAACGTGTTGCAAAAGTGGCCCCTTGGTTAACAATCGATGGGGATCCATACCCTACGGTCGTTGATGGGAAAATCCTTTGGATCATTGATGGGTATACAACAAGTGCTGGTTACCCATACTCACGCAAAATCACTCTTTCGGGGGCAACAGAAGATGCTTTAACTGCAAATTCAGCAGCAGTCACAGCTCAAGCTGATACTTCAATTAATTACATTCGAAATTCAGTGAAAGCAACTGTTGATGCCTATGACGGAACAGTTACTTTGTATCAGTGGGATACCAAAGATCCAGTTTTGAAAACTTGGTCAAAAGCATTTCCAGGAACGGTCAAACCAAAGAGTGCAATCTCTGAAGATTTGCTTTCTCACATTCGCTATCCAGAAGACATCTTCCGTGTTCAACGTGACATCTTAAGTTCTTATCACGTGAAAAATGCATCTGCATTTTATGGTGGACAAGATTTCTGGAGAGTTCCTCGTGATCCATCAACCTTTGGTAATAATGCGAGTGCACAACCGCCTTATTATTTAACCTTGAAGATGCCGGGCGACAAGAATGCAGCGTTTTCATTGACAACGCCATTTGTACCTCGTGGTGGACGTGAGAACTTAGCCGCTTTTGCAGCTGTTAATTCAGATCCAGGTCCTGACTATGGAAAAATTAAAGTATTGCAATTACAACGAAGCACAAATATCGCTGGCCCCTCACAGGTTTCCTCAAACTTTGAAGCCAAGCCTGAAGTTGCTACTTCGCTTTCATTATTGCGCCAAGGTGGCGCAAGCGTTGAATTAGGAAACTTGCTAACACTGCCTGTCGGGGGAGGCTTGCTCTATGTTCAACCGGTTTACGTCCGCGCTACTGCAAACACCGCTGCCTACCCATTACTCCAAAAAGTTTTAGTCTCATTTGGTGATCAAATTGGCTATGCAGACTCCGTGAACGGTGCACTTGATCAAGTCTTTGGTGGAAACGCCGATCAAGGAAGTGGATCCACCGGTGGGAACACCAGTGGCACTAAGGGTGATCCTGCGGTCACGGCTACCGTTGCAGAAGCGTTAGCGCGGGCCAAGCAAGCCCTCTCAGATGGCCAAGCTGCACTCGCCAAGGGTGATTTCACCGCCTACGGCAAGGCCCAAGATGCCCTTAAACAGGCTATTGGGGACGCTGTCAAAGCAGAGGGCAACACCGCGAAGAAGTAACTCCCAAGGTATTAAATCGGGGCAATTTGCTGGAGTGTATAGCCCCCGCCTAACATGGGGACATATTCACAGCAATTGCGAGTGATCGCAGGTGGATAGCGACGCGGGGTGGAG
>SYCR01000078.1:0-14822 GCA_005786885.1 Actinomycetota bacterium
AAGAAATTAAGTTGTCGCGGAGAAGAACTCACCGTCGTTGCATTAACTCCAGAAGCCTTTGATGGCGTTGATGTAGCGATGTTTGATGTTCCAGATGAGGTCTCCGCTGAATGGGGTCCAATAGCTGCAGCTCGGGGAGCCGTTGTCGTAGACAACTCTGGCGCATTCCGAATGGATCCTGAAGTTCCGCTAGTAGTGCCTGAGGTAAATCCGGAGCAAACCAAAAATCGACCTAAGGGAATTATCTCAAATCCACATTGCACAACTCTTTCAATGATTGTGGCAATAGGCGCACTCAATAAAGAGTATGGCGTAAAAGAATTAGTTGTAGCCTCTTATCAAGCAGCATCAGGAGCTGGTCAATCAGGTCTTGATACTTTGCATTCGCAAACATCTGAAGTAGCCGGAAAAGATTTAGGCTCAGTCACCTCAGATGTCCGCGGAAATCTAAAAGATAATGGACCATTTCCGGCACCTCTTGCACTAAATGTGATTCCTTGGGCTGGATCTCTCAAAGAAGGTGGTTACACATCTGAGGAATTAAAAGTCCGCAATGAGTCACGAAAAATTTTAGGAATGAATGATCTGAGGGTTTCAGCAACTTGCGTACGCGTTCCAGTAATTACAACCCACTCGCTTGCTGTGCATGCAATATTTGAAAAAACTGTCACTCGCGAAGGTGCACAAAAAATTCTGGCAAGCGCACCTGGAGTTAAGTTAGTAGATGAACCAGAAAAACACATTTTTCCAACTCCAATTGATGTTGTTGGTACTGATCCAACTTGGGTCGGTCGAGTACGTGCAAGCCTTGATGATCCTTACGCTTTAGATTTATTTTTATGCGGAGATAATTTGCGCAAAGGTGCAGCACTCAACACAGCCCAAATTGCCGAATTAATAGCAAAAGAGTTTGCTAAATAATTAGTTGGCGCTAGTTAGGGTTAACTAAAGTTAATAAGGTTGCCTCAGGTGGCGACGCTAATCTAAAGGGCGTAAATGGGTTAGTTCCCACCCCTGCAGATACATGTAGCCAAGGTTGATCCGCAACTTTACTCAAACCTCGGGCACGCCAAGTTGGTAAATCACAATTAGTAGTTAATGCACGAGAGCCACCGAGAAAGTTTGGAAGTGGTAGCCGGACTTGGCCACCATGAGTATGTCCGGCGATAATTAAATCGAGATTGTCTTTGTGCATCGCGTCCAGTAATCGCACATATGGAGCATGAGTAACTCCAATTGATAACTGGGCATCAGGATTTCTTTTTCCAGATACAGCGTCGTAGTTATCTCTGTTCAAATGTGCATCATCAGTTCCACGGGCTTCAATTGTGATTCCGTTAATTGAAGTTAGTAATTTTCTTTGATTCAAATTCAACCAACCAGCTTTAACTAATTCAGTTTGTAATTTCAACCAAGGGAGATTTCTACCGAGTCGGCCACCACTGCTATTAGAAAACAGATATGAAATCGGATTTTTCAGAGTTGGGGCATAGTAATCATTAGAACCGAAGACAAAAAAACCTGGTTTAGTAAGTAAACCCGCTAAGGCATCGATAACTACGGGCACTGAATCTTGGTGCGCCAAGAAATCGCCAGTCACTATGGTCAAGTCAGGATCGAGGTCTGCTAACTCTTTTAAATCTGAAACTTTGTTTTTTTGTTTTGGGGTCAGATGTAAATCGGATAAATGCAAAATACGTAGAGATTGGCCCTGTTTAAAGATTGGCAATTCAACCTGGCGTAACTTAATCACGAGCCAATAGTAGGCCGAAAGGAGCATTGTGAGATGATTGGAGTATGGGACTAAAAGATACGCTTCAACATGATTTAACAGAGGCCATGCGCTCTCGAGATGAATTGGTTACTTCAACAATCCGGCTTTGCTTGAGTGCAATTACAAATGAGGAAGTTTCTGGCAAAGAAGCCCGAGTATTAAATGAGGCAGAAGTTATTCAAGTACTTTCACGCGAAGCAAAAAAGCGGCGGGAGTCTGCGCAGGCATTTGCCGACGCTAACCGCCCAGACCGGGCAGAACGTGAAAATGCCGAGGGTGCAGTTATCTCTAGATATTTGCCAACTCCTTTGAGTGACGCCGAACTGGCATCTCTGATAGCCGATGCAATCAAGGAATCTGGAGCGGCTGGACCTGCTGGAATGGGCTTAGTAATGAAACTGCTTTCACCAAAAATTGCCGGTCGGGCAGATGGCGCAGCAGTCTCGTCAGCGGTACGCGCCGCACTCGCTTAGGATTAAACAATGACAAAATACGAATATGTAACCGTTCCGCTTCTGACTCACGTAACAAAACAAATCCTCGATACTTGGGGATCTGATGGTTGGGAATTAGTGCAAGTTGTTCCAGCACCAGGTAGTAGTGATCAATTAGTTGCTTATATGAAAAGAGAGTTGGCGTAAATGGCACATGAAAAAGTAAAAGCAAAACTTGCAGAGTTAGGTTTAGAACTTCCAGTAGCCGCCGCACCTGTAGCTGCGTACCTTCCTGCAATCAAGAATGACAAATTAGTTTTTACTGCCGGACAGTTGCCAACTGTCGATGGTGCAATATCTAAAGTCGGAAAAGTTGGATCAGATGTAACTCCTGAAGAAGGTAGGGAGTTAGCGCAAATTTGTGCATTAAATGTTCTTGCCGCTCTTTCTTTAGTTTGCGACCTTGATGATGTAGTTCAAGTTGTAAAAATTGTTGGTTTTGTAAATGCTGCCCCTGGGTTTACTGGTCTACCAGTAGTTGTTAACGGCGCAAGCGAATTATTTTTACATGTATTTGGTGAGGCAGGACGCGCAGCGAGATCATCTGTTGGAGTTGCTGAACTACCACTGAATGCACCTGTAGAAGTTGAGGCTGTAGTAGCGCTTCGTTAGTAGTTGTTTAATAAGTTTTAACGTGCGCGCTTTGAGAGTCGTTCTTCATCAAGAATGATTACAGAGCGCGCCTCTAGTCGAAGCCAACCACGTCCTGCGAAATCTGCAAGTGCTTTATTAACTGTTTCACGCGATGCACCGACTAATTGCGCTAACTCTTCTTGAGTTAAATCATGGTTAACATGAAGACCTTCATCTGTTGGCTTGCCAAAACGACCAGATAATTGGATCAACGCTTTTGCAACTCGCCCTGGAACATCTGAAAAAACTAAATCTTCAACAATTTCACTTACTCTTCTAAACCTTTGAGCGAGTGATTGCAATAAGTAAAACGAAACTTCTGGGCGCACGCGAAGTAGTTCGTGCAGGTCATCATTTCCTAAACTAAAAAGACGAGCATCTGTAACAGCGGTCGCTGTTGATGCCCGCGGTTTTAGGTCAAAAAGCGAAAGTTCACCAAACATATCTCCGGGCCCGAGTATTGAAAGTAGATTCTCGCGGCCATCGGCACTAACTGTGCCAAGTTTAATTTTCCCCTCGCCAATGACGTAGAGACGTTCGGCCTGGTCTCCCTCGGAAAAAAGAGTTTGACCTCGGGTTAGCCTGACCTCATCCATAGATTTTCTAAGCGCACTAGCCGAATCATCATCCAAGGCCATAAATAGTGGAGCGCGATGGATGATTTCTACTAATTCACTATTTTCGATCACGGGGCTAATTTACCTGTTAGCAGCCGAAGCGCCTAACGCGTACTCTTTCGGAGGATGAGCCCCAAGATAACCGCCGAAGCGAGCTCGGCACGCTCGATTTATCGAATTCTCACTAAGGAGTATCCAGACGCCAAGTGTGAACTCGATTTTAATTCACCCCTGGAATTGTTAGTTGCAACAGTTTTATCTGCTCAGTGCACCGATATCAGGGTCAATGCCGTCACCCCAGTTCTTTTTAATCGTTTCCCTACTCTTGAGACGTTGGCGGCGGCAAAGTTAAGCGAAGTCGAAAAAATTATCTACTCAACTGGATTCTTTAGAAGCAAAGCAAAAAATATTAAAGAGTTGGCAAACAAAATATTAAATGATTTCGGTGGCGAAGTTCCAAATGATTTAGCAAAACTCACAACTCTTCCTGGAGTTGGTCGAAAAACAGCAAATGTAGTTCTAGGTAACGCCTTTGGGATTCCAGGATTAACAGTTGATACTCACTTTGGTCGATTGAGCAGAAGATTTGGGTGGAGCACGGCAACTGATCCAGTAAAAGTGGAAAATGATGTTGCGAAATTGATTCCTGAAAAAGAATGGACTTTGCTTTCACACAAATTAATTTGGCATGGAAGAAGAATTTGTCATTCTCGAAAACCAGAGTGTGGGATTTGCCCACTCGCAAAACTTTGCCCTTCAGCTGGAATCGGAAGAACTTAACTATGGAAAATTTGTTGGATCCACCAGGCTGGTTAACAAACATTGCAAATCTTCCAGCCAAATTTGAAGGTGATGATTTTCAATTTCCACTTAGAGGTGGAGATGAATCCACTCGGAAAGGCGCAGTTCTCATCTTGTTTTCTGGCCAAGAGGATTCACCGGATGTTCTGATAACTCTTCGTAGTTCACAAATGCGATCTCATGCAGGCCAACCATCTTTTCCTGGAGGCGCTATCGACCTAGCAGATAAGGATGCGATAACTGCAGCACTACGTGAGAGTGAAGAAGAGGTTGGGTTAAGAAGTGAAACAGTCGAGGTACTTGGATTGCTGCCAGAACTCTGGCTACCTCCAAGTAATTTTCAGGTAAGCCCTGTTTTAGCATGGTGGCGTAAACCCCATGAGATTGCCCCGCAAAGTGTTGAAGAGGTTGTGCGAGCCGAGAATATTTCGCTAATTGATCTAGCCGATCCAGCTAATAGATCCAACGTGCGTCACATGAGCGGATACATCGGACCAGCTTTCAATGTGGCAGAAATGCTGATTTGGGGATTTACTGCAGGGGTAATTGACCGCATCTTGCACCACAGTGGTTATGAACGCGAGTGGGATCACGAAAAAATAATAGAATTAACGCCATGACCACTTTTGATTTCATCCTTTTGGCAATTTTGGTTTTCTCGATTTACCGCGGATATCGGAGTGGTCTTATTGTCGGCCTATTTGCATTTGTTGGTTTAGTTGGTGGCGGAATTTTAGGTTTGAAATATGGAGCACAATTTGTGAGCGAAAATGATTCGCCTGCCTCGCGAATTGGATTAACTGCAGGAATAGTTGTGGCATCAGCTTTTGTTTCTCAGTTTTTACTAGGTAGAGCGGCAAAATGGTTTCGGAAAAACTTTTTGTGGCGACCTTTAAAGGCTGTTGATTCAATTGCAGGTGGGCTTCTTGGTCTTAGCAAAGCATTGGTATTAATTTGGATTATCGGGGAACTGGCTATGATTTTTCCACAAGAAAAAATTTCACGCTGGTCAGATCAGAGCACTGTAATCGCTCAAATAGAAAATTACGGTCCAAAAGTTGTTGCAAAAATTATTGCAACAAGCCAAGAACAATTAGTTAGAGCAACTAATTAAATCTTGTACTTATTAATCTTCGCTACTTCCAGCATTTAGACCAGCTTGGATTAACTTCATAACATTTGGATCTGCAAGTGTTGTCGAATCTCCTACAGCTCGATTTTCAGCCACATCTCGCAATAATCTGCGCATGATTTTGCCACTTCGAGTTTTTGGTAATTCGGCAACGACTAAAATTTGCTTTGGTTTTGCGATTGGTCCAATTTCCTTAGCAACGTGATTTCTAAGCTCCTGGATGAGTTCTTCCCCACCAACATTTGGGATACCTCCACGCAAAATAACAAACGCTGCGATCGCTTGCCCAGTCATTGCATCATTTGCTCCGACCACAGCTGCTTCAGCTACAGCAACATGTGAAACAAGTGCTGACTCAACTTCAGTAGTTGAAATGCGATGACCAGAAACATTCATCACATCATCGACACGACCTAATAACCAGATTGCGCCATCATCATCTAATTTTGCGCCATCACCAGCAAAGTAGTAACCAGCTTCGTCATAACGAGACCAGTAAGTCTCTTGGTAACGCTCTGGCTCTCCCCAAATTCCACGTAACATAGACGGCCAAGGTTGCGTCAAAGCCAAGTAACCTCCGCCGCCATTGCCAACAACATTTGCGTTGTCATCGATAACCGCAGCGCTAATTCCAGGAATCGCACCCATTGCAGAACCTGGTTTAGTAGCAGTGACACCAGGCAATGGTGAAATCATGATTGCACCAGTTTCCGTCTGCCACCAAGTATCAACAATTGGGCAGCGATTTCCACCGATAACTTCTCGGTACCACATCCATGCTTCTGGATTTATTGGCTCACCAACAGAACCTAATAAGCGAAGTGATGACAAAATTGAAGCTTTTGGAAATTCATCGCCCCATTTCATCCAGGTACGGATCAAAGTAGGTGCGGTGTACAAAATTGTCACGCCATACTTTTCAATAATCTCGAAGATTCGCCCCTTCGTAGGTGAATCAGGCGTTCCTTCATAAATAACTTGAGTTGCACCATTAATCAGTGGACCGTAAACAACATATGAATGTCCGGTTATCCAACCAACATCTGCAGTACACCAGTAAACATCTGTCTCTGGTTTTAGATCAAATACATTTTTGTGAGTAAAAGCTGCTTGAGTTAAATACCCACCAGTTGTGTGATAAATACCTTTTGGTTTTGCTGTAGTACCCGAGGTATAGAGAATAAACAAACCATGTTCACTATCAAATGATTCAGCAGTGTGTTCTGCACTCTGGCGTTCAACAATCTCATGCCACCAAACATCGCGTTCCGCATTCCACTCAACATTTTGCCCGGTGCGTTTTACAACAAGAACATGTTTAACATTTGTTTCGCCCTTAAGCGCATCATCGACTGCAGGTTTTAAGGCATTTGCACTTCCCTTGCGATAACCACCATCTGCGGTGATCACAATCTTTGCATCAGCATCTTGGATTCTAGATAAAAGTGCATCCGCAGAGAACCCACCAAACACAACGGAGTGAGGTGCACCAATTCTTGCGCAAGCGAGCATTGCAATAGCTGCCTCAGGAATCATGGGCATATAAATCGCAACGCGATCTCCATCTTTAACGCCAAGTTCAATTAAAGCATTTGCAGTTTTTTTAACTTCGATTAATAACTGGGCATATGTATAGGTACGTGAATCTCCTGGCTCGCCTTCAAATATAAAAGCTACGCGATCACCGCGCCCTTCAATTACATGGCGATCTAAACAGTTGTAAGAGGCATTTAACTTTCCGCCAATAAACCATTTAGCAAATGGTCGCTTCCAATCAAGAACTTGGGTCCACGGTTTATCCCAATGCAAGGCATGTGCCTGCTTCTCCCAAAAAGCCAAACGATCAGCTTTAGCTTCAACATACATATCTGCTTTGGCATTTGCAGCGGCAGCAAACTCTGGGGCGGGTGGAAATTTCCGGTTTTCAGTTCCAAGATTTTCAAGCGATGAGCTCATCTGATACCTCCGAGAGTGAGGGTAATACTTACAACGAATTTACGAAACCCAATACCCAATATTAGGCGAGATCTCCGCCACTTTAATTGCCCTTGTCGCCCTTGCGCTTTTTTACTAACAAAAGTGTGATGAAGGCTCCAAGACTTAACGCTGTAGCAAGTGCTGGTTTTCGTGGAACTCCCGAAAGTCGATCACGCAAAGGTACTGATCGGCTAAATGAAAGTATGGGCCAATCTAATTTTTCAGCCTCAGATCTAAGTGCTCGGTCAGGGTTTACTGCACATGGAAATCCAACAGATTTCAACATCGGCAAATCTGTTACCGAATCTGAGTAAGCAAATGAAAGAGATAAGTCATAATCCTTTTCAGCCGCAAGTTTCTTTATTGCTTCTGCTTTTTTCTCACCATATGCATAGAAGGCAACTGCACCCGTGTATTTTCCATCTTCAATAATCATCTCTGTTGCAATTACAGTTGTTGCACCAAGCAATTTGCCTATGGGTTCAACAATTTCTTTACCAGAAGTTGACACGATAATAACATCACGACCATCAGAAATGTGTTTTTCTATAAGCGTCGCAGCTTCGTCGTAAATCATGGGACCAATAGCAGAGTGAATTGATTCGTTAATGATTTGTTTTACTTGGTCAACGGACCATCCAGTCACCATTGCGGTGAGTGATTCACGCAATCTTTCCATTTGAGCATGATTTGCACCGACTGTTGCAAAAAAATATTGATTAACGACATTTTTTAACATTCGCTTTTTTGAAATCAATCCTGCGGTACTGAAAGGTTTCGTAAATGCAAGTAATGAAGAACGGGCAATGATTGTCTTGTCTAAATCAAAGAAGACGGCGCTAGTGCTCACAGAGTGAAGCGTAGTGATGACAGTCGGTTTTCCCCACTTATAAGTTATGCGCACTCTGAATTCGGGATTATAAGTGTGTTAAATAACTATGCGACGCTGACTAAGTGCCCCAACTCCGCCCCCTAAGGATTTGGGGCACATTCTCAATTTGTGGAGGTGCTGGGGCGAGCACTACAGCTTTCTATCTTTCGATGGCGGCTAAAAATTTGGGGGTTAACTCTATTTTGATCGAAGGAGATGTGTTTAGTCGTCGAAACATTCAATTTCAAAAACAAGAAAGAAACTGGAAAAGTTATGAAAATCTTGAAGTAAAGATTCCCAAAAACGCATATCCAGAACCACTTGCATCAGGAATATCGTATTTATCCTTCACGGAGACCAGTGAAAATTCCAGTAAAAGTGTTTCTCATTTACTAGAAGGAGCAAGTGAAGAATTTGAATTAATCATAATTGACTTGCCAAGACACTTCTCTGAGTTTACTAATTCGCTAATTTCAAAATTAACCTTGTTAAATTTGATCGGTTTTTCTGGAATTGAATCAGTAAAAACATTTGAGAGATTAAAGCAGAGTTCACTTAATATGAGTAGTAGTAATCTTTTTTTACGAACATCGCGGAGTTCAAATTTATCTGCGAAAGAGTCTGCATATCAAATGGGTTTTGACTCCTTTCAGGCTTTACCAGAATCAGCATCAGTAAAAAACTATGAGACATATGGCGTCCTCCCCTCAGCAAAAGATGAATTATTAAAACTCTTGCAAAACTTCATGAATCTAAATTTATGAGTAGAGAAATTTTTCATAAATTACAAAACGATTTCGCCGGAATAGAAGTTCCGGACACAAATGAAATTGTCGAAAAAATAAAAATTTCTGCTCCTTGGCTTTCGGAAACACAATTAGAAAAAGAACACCGAAATTTTGATGCTTGGGTAAAGGGCTATGGTCCTTTACAGGAAATCCTTGCGGACAGGAAAATAACTGATCTATTTGTAAATGGATCAGGATCTGTTTGGGTAGATAGAGGATTTGGATTACTGAGAATCACTTCGGAAGTTGGTAATGAAAAAATATTGCGGGAATTTATTAATTATTTAGCTTTACAACGCGGAAGACTCTTTGATGACGCCCATCCATTTTTTGATGCTGAACTTGAACGCGGATTGAGATTACATGCAATTTTATCTCCTCTTGTTGAAGGGGGTATACACATATCGATTAGATCAAATCAAAGTCGAACTGGTTCTAGCAGTAATTGGTTGGAACCTAAAGTAAGTAAATATTTGTTTAAAATTATAAGAGCAAGAAGATCGTTTCTAATATCTGGTGGAACTGGCGCTGGTAAAACAACTCTTCTTTCGGCCATGCTCGAGATGACTGAAGTTACTGAACGCATTTTAATTTTAGAAGACACACATGAGCTACGGATTAATCACCCTCATGTGGTTCAGATGCAAAGTAAGTTGGCTAACAGTGATGGAGCTGGAGAATGGAATTTGCAAGATTTGATTCGCCAGGCACTTCGGATGCGCCCCACAAGGATTGTCATGGGGGAAGTTCGCGGAGGAGAAATCATCGATTTTTTGTTGGCACTAAACACCGGTCATGACGGCGGTTGCGGAACCATTCATGCAAACTCAGCGAGGGATGTTCCATCGCGGATTGCGGCTCTTGGTTTATTACATGATGTTTCTAGGGAAGCCATGAATGCCCAACTTGGCAGCGCATTTGATCTATTGATTCATCTGCATTCAGTGAATAATCGCAGGTCTATCGAATCTATAAATCTAGTCAAAGAAATATCTGGGGTAGTAGAAATTATTCCTGCCATTACGATTAATTCTGATTTTGGGATTAATAAAGAAATTGGTTTCGAAGAATTTGAGAAAATGTTATGAGAAATATTCTGTTGATCATTTTTCTAATTGTTTTTATTTTTTCATTCCCATTTCCAACATTATTTAAGCGACCAAAACAAATTAATGCCAACAGCACCTTAGAATCTTTAGGTATTTTAATCGAAGAGATTGAAAATGGAATTTCAGTTTTAGAGGCTTGGTCTGTTGCTCGAGATGGTGAGAATTTTCTTGAAATCCAGGAGAAAAAGATTAGCGATTTAGATTTACGAGCTATATTTAGAATCACTAAGCTAAGTACAAACTATGGAATAGCTTTAGCTCCGTTATTAAAATCTTATCAATCTGAATTATTTGCAAAACGAGATCTAAAAAATTTAATTGAGATAGAATCAGGTGCGGCGAAAGCCACAACTTTATTACTAGCGGTCTTGCCGTTACTTTTGCTTACTTCGGCTCAAATAACTGGATTGAATGTCGTAAATACCTTGCGTCACTCTTTAATTGCTCAAGGGTCGTTTGCGCTTTCAATTACTTTACAAATCTTAGGTCGGTTTTGGGCGAAACGGATCATAAATGCAATTAAATAAATTCAATAGGTTAAACAAGAGTGCTTTAATGTTTTCTTTTGCTCTTGTACTCATTTTTCCAAAAATCTTGCTAATTTCACCAGCAATATATTGGTTTACCTTGAGAGTAATTCAATCGTTACCCAGCAAAGAGCAAGCGCGCTCTCACCTTGCAATAGAGGCAGAACTTCCATTTTTTGGCCAAATATTGGCTGCTCTCATAACTTCAGGGGCAAATCTGCTAACAGCGCTCGAAGTTGTAACTCCATTACTCACTTCTGATCTGCAACGGCGAGCAGTTAGAACTATTGATTTATTGAAAGTTGGGGCATCACCATCTATGGCATGGCAGGAATGGAAGGAAGATCCGGTGACCTGCGATTGGGTTGGAGGATTAGTCCGTGCTCAAGAACGAGGAAGGCCACTCGCAAATTTACTGAGAGTAAGTGCCGTTTCATTAGCTGAGCACCGACATCGGAAAGTGCGGATGCAAGTAAGCAAACTTGGAGTAAAACTTTCATTGCCGATAGGTATTTGTTTTTTGCCAGCATTTATTTTTGGAGCGATAGTGCCAATAGTAATCACTTTCTTTTCTACTCTTAAATTCTTTTAACCACAACTTAGGGAACTCCCCAATTTTAATCTTGTGGGTGGCAACAAATCCTTTAAAGAGAAAGTATCTGCATTCCAAAATCTAATATGGAAAGTGAGCACAAATGATAAAAAGCTTGCATCGCATTAAAAGTTTGGCAATCTTGTTTAAGTCTGGCGAAGTTGGAATGGCTACAGCTGAATATGCGGTCACTACAGTCGCTGCCTGTGGGTTTGCAGGAATGTTTTACAAGTTGCTCTCCTCTGAATCTATCGCCCGTTTAATTGGGGATTTAATGCGTAGAGCACTTTCGAGCTTCCTGATTTAAATGCTTAATGACGAACGCGGAAGTGTTACCGCTGAGTTTGCAGTGACACTTCCTTCATTAATTTTACTTTTCTTTTTTGGCTTAGAGATTCTTAGTGGAATAACGGCTCATCAGCGAGGAGAAGCAGTTGCACAAGTTATTGCACGCTCAATCACACGTGGTGAATCACAAAAAACAATCGACCAAATTATGCGAGGCAATTTTCCTCACGGTAAACTTTCTGTTTCAGACCATGACGGAGTAGTCACGGTTGAGATAAATGAAAATGAAGTTAAAGCCCGCGCCAAGGGATTTCGACCACAGTGATTTGGTTACTGTTACCAATTGGTTTAACTTGTTCAATTTTTCTAGCGTTGATTAGTTTTTTGCATGGGGTAGATGACTACAGAGGGCAGGAGCATCAGGCAGAGGTCATTGCACTTTCGGCGATTATGCAAAATGGTGCGATCAGTCAGAGCGCTTGTGAGATCGCAATCCGATTAGGAGCGGCGGAGTGCTATATACATAGGCAGAGCATCTGGGTTACCGGGGAAAAAGGTGGCCGCGCCCGGGCCGGGTGGCCAGAGGAGTAAACCGGGGCTGAACTGGATTTGAGGCAGATTTGTGCTCAAATAGCCACAGAATTACCACAGTGCCCCATTTACCTGCGTACACTCACGCTTCGTAAGGCGCCTTGAGCGCCTGGCTGTACCGAGAAAACGTCCTGTCCACCCTGTCCATCCCGTAATGAAGTAATCGATTCCACTCAGGAGTAGTTATGACCAGTACAAACCCAGTAGTAGAAGTGGCCGGATCCAACCTCACCCTTGTCTACGTCGTTTTGGGGATTTCACTCCTCGCACTCGGCGTTGCATACGGTTTGCGGACCCGTGTCCTAGCCGCAGGTGAAGGCACCGAGAAGATGAAAGAGATCGCTGGCGCTGTTCAAGAAGGTGCCGCTGCATATTTAGCGCGGCAATTTCGAACTCTCTCTGTTTTCGTAGCGATCGTCTTTTTCTTGCTTTTCGCACTTCCAGGTGATGCCGATGTACGTATTGGTCGCTCGCTTTTCTTCTTAGTCGGAGCTGGCTTTTCAGCATTTGTTGGTTACCAAGGCATGTGGCTAGCAGTTCGCGCAAACGTTCGCGTTGCTGAATCTGCTCGCCAAGGAAGCGCAGAGCGCGCAGTGCAAATCGCATTCCGCACAGGTGGCGTAGTTGGAATGTTGACCGTCGGGCTTGGTCTTGCTGGTGCGGCGCTTGTTGTTGCTTTATATAAGGAGAACGCACCTTCGGTTCTTGAAGGCTTTGGTTTTGGTGCTGCAATGCTCGCGATGTTCATGCGCGTTGGCGGAGGAATCTTCACCAAGGCTGCAGATGTCGGAGCAGATCTTGTTGGAAAAGTTGAGCAAGGCATTCCAGAAGATGACCCTCGCAACCCTGCGACTATTGCTGACAACGTTGGTGACAACGTTGGTGACTGTGCTGGTATGGCTGCAGATTTATTTGAGTCTTACGCCGTAACTCTTGTTGCTGCATTAATTCTTGGTAAAGCCGGTTTTGGCGACAGTGGATTAATTTTCCCATTGATCGTTCCAGCAATTGGAATTGTCACTGCAGTACTTGGAATCTTTCTAACACGTTTGCGTCCAACTGATAAAAATGCAATGGCTGCAATCAACCGTTCATTCTTCTTATCTGCAGTAGTTAGTGCAGTTTTGGTTGGCTTCGCTTCTTACATTTACTTGCCAAGTAGCTTCTCTCAATTCGCAAACGTAAGTGCTGAGATCGCTGCTGTTGATATTAATCCTCGTACCTTTGCATTAGGTGCAGTGTTAATTGGAATTGTTCTTGCTGCTGCAATTCAAGTTCTAACTGGTTTCTTCACTGAAGTTGGTCGTCGTCCAGTTAATGACGTTGCTGCTTCATCACAAACTGGTGCCGCAACAGTAATTCTTGCTGGAATCTCTGTTGGATTTGAATCTGCAGTTTATTCAGCACTTCTTATTGCATCTGCTGTATTTGGTGCCTACCTTCTTGGAGGTGGCGTTGTAGTTCTTTCGCTATTTGCAGTCGCGCTCGCCGGTTGTGGTTTGCTCACAACTGTTGGCGTAATTGTTGCGATGGATACTTTCGGTCCAATTTCAGATAACGCACAAGGAATCGCTGAAATGTCAGGTGATGTTCATGGAGAAGGCGCGAAAATTCTTACCTCTCTTGATGCGGTTGGTAACACTACAAAAGCAATCACTAAGGGAATTGCCATTGCAACTGCAGTACTTGCTGCAACTGCGCTATTTGGTTCATTCACTGACTCAATCAAAAATGCTGTTCTTGAAAGTGGAAAGAATCTTGCCGATCTTGGAATTGAATTTACTGGAGTACTAAATATCGCTGATCCACGCAACTTGGTCGGTTTGATTATTGGTGCAGCGGTTGTATTCCTATTCTCAGGTCTTGCAGTTAATGCGGTATCTCGTGCTGCTGGTGCGGTAGTAATGGAAGTACGTAACCAATTTAAATTGCACCCAGGAATTATGAATGGAACTGAAAAGCCAGAGTACGGTCGTGTAGTTGATATTTGTACCCGCGACTCTCTCCGCGAATTAGTTACACCAGGATTGCTAGCTGTTCTTGCGCCAATCGCAGTTGGATTTGGACTTGGCGTAGGCGCACTTGGTGCATACCTTGCTGGTGCGATTGGAACCGGAACTTTGATGGCGGTATTCCTTTCTAACTCTGGCGGAGCGTGGGATAACGCAAAGAAGATGGTTGAAGATGGTGTTTATGGTGGAAAAGGCTCACCAGCACATGAAGCAACAATCATCGGCGACACAGTTGGAGATCCTTTCAAAGATACAGCTGGTCCAGCAATCAACCCACTAATCAAAGTTATGAACTTGGTTGGTCTATTAGTTACTCCAGCAATTGTGAGTTTGTCACTAAGTGGAAACACTGGCGTGCGTATGTTGATCGCACTTACGGCTGTCGCAGTTATCATCGGTTCGTTAATTCGCAACCGTCGTAGAGCAACCGCACTTATCTAAATTGCTACTAGCCGCTACTTCACGAGTTGAAAAACTTGTGGGGTAGCGGCTTAGCAAATTAAAAAGCGCTGTAGTAGAAAAGTTAGGAGGTTAGATGAGTGCCAAGAAAACTTTGGTAATTGTCGAATCTCCTGCCAAAGCAAAAAAAATCGGAAGTTTCTTAGGTAGCGAATAC
>SYCR01000079.1:0-8382 GCA_005786885.1 Actinomycetota bacterium
CGAGAAATCCACTGGAATTGCAGTGGCTCCAGCCGCAACCAATGGGGCAGTCGAACTTCCAGTTCCGGCGGCTAAATCTAAAATCAACATCCCCGGCTTTGGCTCAATAGAGCCAACGACCACCCCCCGCCAAGCTTTGGTCTGTCCCAAACTTAAAATATCGTTGACGATGTCATAGCGCCGGGCCACGCCATCAAACATCTTTGCAATATCAAATGGGACTTTATTAAGGTTCGGACCGGCCATGCGTATATCTTTGCCCGGTAATGCTTTTTAAGCCAATTCAATAACAAGCCAAGAGGATTGACCATGACCACACTTCCGATCGCACCCCTGACTCTCAGAGCTGCAATTTTCCCTCGTGCAAACTCACTTACTAATTCATTGCTGGCATTAGGTGGCGCAGGTTTTCTGGCAGTCATGGCCCAAATTGCAATCCCAGTTCCAGGATCACCCGTCCCAGTCACTGGCCAAACTCTTGGAGTTCTATTAATTGGTGCAAGTTATGGTCCGGCATTAAGCATTTCTACGGTTGCTCTTTATTTAGCTATCGGTGCTGCAGGCGCTCCAATTTTTTCAAATGGTGGATCAGGTTTTGCAAAATTGGTTGGCCCAACTGGCGGCTACTTGGCTGGAATGATTTTGACTTCTTTGGCTCTTGGATATTTAGCAAACAAAAAATGGGATGCTCGTTTTCGTACCGCATTACCTGCAATGTTAATCGGCGAAGTTTTAACTTTCATACCTGGGTTAATTTGGTTGCAACATGCAACAGGTAAAGATTGGTCTTGGACAATAAGTGCAGGTTTTACTCCATTTATTCTTGGCGAAGCAATAAAAATCTCACTTGCTGCCGTTACTCTTCCAACAATTTGGAAAGTTGTGGATAAACGTCGTTCGTGAATTCTATACCTGTAAAAACTATTGAGATAAGTCATGGGCTGGACTTATTAAAACTTTTGCCTGAAGCAAAATCATTGGCGTGGGTTCGCGGCGGCGATGGCGTAATTGGTATTGGCGAATTTGAACGGTTTGAATTTAGCGGCGGGCGATCTGATGTAGATGGCCAAGATAGATTTGATCAAATGCGTGCCTGGTGGCATGCAAAATTAGCAAAATTTATTGTTAACGATGAGTTGCATCTTTCTGGAACTGGGCCAATAGCTTTTATTTCCGCAGCTTTTGACTCGACCAAAAAAAGTGTAGTCGTGATTCCAAAAATTGTTATTGGACAACGCAATGGGAAAAGTTGGTTGACTTGGATTGGGGATATTCCAAAACCTGCAATTATTGAATATCCGAAACCAGAAGCGCCGGTTAATTTATCTTGGGAAGGTGGGGCCTTAGAGCCACATGCCTGGGAAGGGATTGTTGCTCAAGCGGTAGCAAGAATTACAGCGGGTGAACTTGATAAAGTTGTTTTAGCGAGAGATTTGATTGCACATTCAGATCTACCTTTTGATGCCCGACACATAATGATCAAATTAGCCGAGAGATACTCAGCTACATGGATTTTCAACATTGATGGCCTAGTTGGAGCAACTCCTGAGTTATTACTACGACTAAATAAAGGCTTAGTGACCTCAAGAGTTCTTGCTGGAACTATTCAACGCACCGGAGATGATGAACGTGATTTAGCACTGGCAGGTTCTTTGGCAAGATCATCAAAAGATTTGGAAGAACATAACTATGCAGTTAAATCGGTTTCAGAATCACTAATGCCATTTTGTTCATCAACTAATATTCCAGAATCACCTTTTGTCCTTCACTTGGCAAATGTCATGCACTTAGCTACTGATGTAACTGGTGTAGTTAGCGATTCACTTACTCCAGCTGATCTTTTTGCCCTTGCTGGTGCACTTCACCCATCAGCAGCTGTTTGCGGAACTCCACGCGATATCGCAAAAAAGGTTATTTCAGATCTCGAAGGTATGAATCGCGGACGATACGCCGGTCCTGCTGGTTGGATTGATTCACGCGGCGAAGGAGAGCTGGGAATTGCACTTAGATGTGCTCAAATAAATCCAAATAATCAAAAACAAATTCGACTTTTTGCAGGGTGTGGAATCGTTGCTGATTCTGATCCGAAAAAGGAGTTTGCCGAAAGTCAAGCAAAACTTCTTCCCATACGTGAGGCATTAGAAAGTTATTAAATTAGTTAACTTAATCTAAATCAGTTGAAATTTGTTTTAACAACTTAGCATTGCTCTCACGATCAGGCATTACTGCAACTATTACTCGTATTCCTTTTGTATCGCGAGCGATTTGGGCTGCTAAAGCCTCGAGCGTGCGAACTTCGATTGCCGGAATTCCATAACTTTCGGCAACTTTTGTGATTGATCTTCCGTGCGGAGTGCCGAAAATTCTTTCAAAACCAGTAACTCCATTTTGAGGCAAGGTGGAAAAAATGCCTCCGCCATCATTTGAGATAACTAAAATTATTAAATCTGGTTGAACTTCCTCGGGACCTAGTAGTAATCCATTTACATCATGGAGGAAGGCCAGATCCCCGATCACTGCGAAAGTTTTCTTTCGGTTAAGAGCTATGCCTATCGCTGTTGAAATATTTCCATCTATTCCAGCTAAGCCGCGATTTGCAAATGTTTCCAAATCAGACCTTGGTGTCGCGAAACTTTCAATGTCGCGAATTGGTCGTGATGAAGCGACAAACAACGCACTTTCCCCGGGAAGTTGAGAAACAAATTGATTAACCACTGCTGGTTCACTCCAGCTATTTAGGTGCGCCAAAACTTTACTGTGGATCTCGGCTGCTGATTTTACAAATAACTTCATCCACTCTGGGTTTATTTTTTGTGGAGTAACTTCAGGAAGAGTTAGATGAATCTCATCGCCGGTTCTGGCTGTATCTATCTCTGCGATTCTAGAATCAACAATAATTTTATAATCTGCTAACTCCAAATAAAAATTTAATGATCTGGACAAAGTCAACCTGCCAATTACCATGGCAACTTTTGGTTTTAATAACGTACGTCGTGCTGCATTACCTAACAACAATGAAGCATGCGAAATAACTTTTTTACTCGATAGCGGATCTTCACTTAAAATTGGCCAGCCCAAATTTTCAGAGAGGTACTCAATATCTGTCATTGGAATTGCGGCTCGATCATGGCCTACCAAAATCACACCCTGAGTTTCATACTTGCCTAGCAGGTGAGGCAGCGCTTCTATCTTTTCTTCTACCTCAGGAATTCCATTAGAAAGTGGCTCTATCCATTTAAGGTCGCCTAAAAGTGGCTCTTCAAATTGCACATTTAAATGGATTGGACCATTTTCAAATAAAGCCGTGGATATTTGTGCTCGCCATTTCGCAACCTGTCCAACCTCTGGTTTGACTGGTGCAAAAATATCTAGCGATACATTGACGGCATCACCGAAAAAATTGACTTGATTTGTAGTTTGATTCGAACCTGTGTGTCGCAGGCGTGCCGGCCGATCTGCTGTTATCGCAATCAGATTGATATCGCTGTGGTGAGCTTCAAGAATTGCAGGGTGGAAATTTGCAGCCGCACTTCCGCTGGTGCAAATCACAACTGTCGGCAAGTTGGAAGCTTTAGAAATACCGAGTGCCAGAAATGCAGCACTTCTTTCATCAATTCTTGAGTGTAATCTAACTCTGCCTGCTTGATGTGCACGGAAAAATGCCATAGTAATCGGCGCATTTCTTGAACCAGGAGCGATAACAACTTCCTTAACGCCATTTAAAATCAATTGGTCAACTATTACTTCAGCCAGAACTGTAGTTGGATTCATAATGATCCCAAGCTGTAAATATCGGTGATCCTCTGGTGCCACCACATTTTTCGAGATTCACTTACCGAATATTTCTTTAACTGACCTAGATCAATTTCAACTTTTTCAACTTTAATTTTTCCATTCACTGGAAGAAGTGGATTGCTCACAACATCTCCTTCAAGTAAAGCTACAGTTCCTAATCCAAATGGTACAGGTGGTTCATTTCTGCTTAAAAGTTGAGTAGCAAGTGAAACTCCCGCTGAAATTCCGACGCTACTTTCCAGCGCGCTAGATATCACTACTGGAATATCTACTTTTTCAATTAGTTGCAAACAAGAAGTAACTCCCCCCATGGGAGCCACTTTGATAATTAGCAGATCTGCAACTTCCAAAATTTCATTAAGGTTTTCACTCTTTCTCAGATTCTCATCTATTGCAATCTTAAGTGGAAAAGATATTTCCTTTTTAAGTTTTTTATTTTCAGCTAACGTCTGACATGGTTGCTCAACATATTCAAGTGAACTTCCAAACTCGCGATACAAACTTTCTAAGATCTCTTTTGCTTCGGCAACACTCCACAACCCATTTGCATCTAATCGGACCTGAGCGGCAGCGTTAATTCGAAAAACTTCCCTAATTCGCTCTAAATCCTCTTTGGTACCAACTTTAATTTTGACTGTGTTGCATCCGGGAAACCAGGAGAGAACATCAGCCACCTGTTCTATTGGTACCGCCGGCAATGTCGCATTTACTGTAATCAGATCTATCCCATTACCTTGAAAAGGAGTTATAGCGGACTCAATTGCGCTTCTAAGCCAAGATGCCGCTTCTTTAGTTTCGTACTCTAAAAATGGCGAGAATTCTCCCCAATTTGTATCACCTTCGATTAATGCAATTTCGCGAAGTTGGACTCCACGGAAATTTGTTTTTGTAGGTATTGAAACAATGTGAGTGCGATCAAGCACTTCCTTTAGTTGCATTTAAATTATGGACGCTTTGGAAAGCGACCAAAATCTGGAGGGCGTTTCTCTTGAAATGCATTACGACCTTCTTGTCCCTCTTCAGTTAAATAGAAAAGTAAAGTTGCATCTCCAGCAAGTTGTTGTACGCCAGCCAATCCGTCATCTGCCGCATTCAAACCAGCCTTTAGCAAACGCAGCGCCATTGGTGAATGCCGCAACATTTCACGAGCCCAAGAAACAGTCTCAGCTTCTAACTCATTCACCGGCACAACTGTGTTAACTAATCCCATTTCTAATGCTTCTTTTGCATCATATTGACGACACATAAACCAAATTTCGCGCGCCTTCTTTTGACCAATGTGTGCCGCAAGTAGTCCTGCACCATAACCGCCATCAAAAGATCCAACCATTGGACCGGTTTGGCCAAACTTCGCATTATCAGCGGCAACTGTGATGTCACATACAACGTGCAAAACATGCCCTCCACCAATTGCCCATCCGGCTACCATCGCAATAACTGGTTTTGGTAGACGTCTAATTTGAATTTGTAAATCTAAAACATTTAATCTGCCAATTCCTTTTTTACCCAATTTATCGTCGCCAAGGTATCCATCATCCCCGCGGACATTTACATCTCCCCCAGAACAAAATGCTTCGCTACCGGCGCCAGTAAAAATTACGACTCCTACTGAGTCGTCATCTCTTGCCATATTAAATGCATCTTGTAATTCGAAAAGAGTTTGAGGTCGAAATGCATTGCGCACTTCTGGACGATTGATGGTGATTTTGGCAATGCCTTCTGCACTTTCGTACGTGATATCTCCAAAGGAACCACTAGAAATCCAGGCCGGAATTTGCCTGCTTCCAGGCTCGGCTTTTATAGGCTTGCTCACAAGACGATAGCCTAGAGGCGTGTTGCAAGTGAAGCGAGTCAATCTTTTTGACCCCATGCTCGCGCGTGAGCAGATTCACCAGGCCCTAGCCGGAGCTGGTCCGGCAGTGCTGATCTCCTCAAGTGCAAAATTTGATCCTGAGAGCGAAAACTTCAAATCGCTACTGAGTGAAAAAACAATAGGCGCCGAGCAAATAGCAGTTTTGATTGAAACTAGTGGTAGCAGTGGAACCCCGAAATTGGTAGCCCTAAGTGCCCAAGCGATCAATTCATCGGCAAAAGTTACAAATCAATTTTTAGGAGCCGAGATTGGCGACCGTTGGTCCTTAACTTTGCCACTAAACCACATTGCTGGAATAAATCAATTAACCCGCTCAATTAATTTAGGAACAACTCCAGCGCCAAGTGATGGAGAAGGAGCCGACTTTATTTCTGTAGTCCCCACACAATTACATCGTGCCATTCAAAACAAAGATTCTTTGTTTAAAAATTTACTTGCCGCAAAAAAAGTTTTAGTTGGTGGTGCACCTATTTCTGAAAAACTAATTGATGAAGCGCGTGAATCTGGAATCTCAATTGTCACAAGTTATGGAATGACAGAGATGGGTGGTGGTTGTGTTTACAACTCACTACCTCTTCCTGGAGTAGAGATCCGAATTGATGGCAATGGATTAATAAACCTAAAAGGACCAATGATCGCTAATTGTTATCTAGGTGATTCAGAAGCAACAAAGAAGCATTTCCAAGGAGAGTGGTTTGTTACATCTGATCTTGGTCAAATAATTAATGGTGAACTAAAAGTTATTGGTCGAAGTGATGATTTAATAATTAGTGGTGGAGAAAAAATTTCAGCAGTAAAAGTGGAGTCTCTCATTCGTTCTCATTACCCCCATTTAGAAATTATTGTCATAGGAATATCGGATATAGAGTGGGGACAAGCTTTAAGAGTTGTAATCGCTGGAGAGAATCGTGGATTGACTCTTGCGCAGATTCGCGACATCGTAGGAGTGCAGATTGGACGTTTTGCAGCCCCGCGTTCGCTTCTGTATCTTGAACAGATGCCGATGATCGGAATTGGGAAACCAGATTTAGTACTTTTAAGAAGTGCTCAAGCTACTGAGGAGATTTAAGTGGCAAATGCAAGTGAGTGGATTCAAGGAGCAAGACCTAAAACGCTTCCAGCGGCAGTTGCTCCGGTTTTAGTCGGAACAGCCCTTGCATTCCCAAATCCAAATTACTTAAACGCCTTTTTGGCTTTGATAGTTAGTTTGGCTTTACAAATTGGTGTTAATTTTGCAAATGATTACTCAGATGGAATTAGGGGAACTGATACTGAACGTGTTGGTCCGCTTCGACTTGTAGGAAGTGGTTTGGCAAAAGCAATCGCAGTTCGCAATACCGCATTTGGTTGCTTTTCAGTTGCTGCAATTTTTGGGCTGATCCTGTCTTATCGTTCATCTCTGTGGTTAATTTTGATTGGCGCACTGGCTATTGCAGCTTCTTGGGGATATACCGGCGGAAATAATCCGTATGGGTATCGGGGGCTGGGTGAAATCTCTGTTTTCTTATTCTTTGGAGTGGTCGCAGTTCTTGGAACTTATTATGTGCAAAGCCAGGAAATTACTTTCTTAGCACTTTGCGCATCATTCCCTATCGGCGCTTTTGCTTGTGCAATTTTGGTAATGAATAATTTACGTGATCGTGCAAAAGATTTAGAAGTTGGAAAGCGCACTCTCGCAGTTGTCATCGGTGACCGTGCCACTCGGATTCTCTACCTCTCATTATTAATGGGTGGAGGCTTGATCGGGGCACTCACAGCGATTTCTAGGCCTTGGGCGCTACTAACTATCCTAACTCTGCCTTTAAGTATCTCACTTGCCATCAATGTGTTGAAGGGCGCAGGTGGACGAGATTTGATTCCGTTACTTCAACGCACGGCCTTGATCCAACTGCTCTTCGCATTTCTATATTCGGTGGGACTGGCAATTAGTGCGTAAGATGTTCCCATGACCCGCTTACTTCCATTACTTCTGATTTTGGCTATCAGTGTTTATGCTTTTGTAGATTGTGCACGCACTCCTCAAGAATCAATTCAAAAATTTCCAAAATGGGCTTGGATTCTTGCAATCTTGATTGCGCCTTTTGCAATAGGTGGGATTGCGTGGCTTTTGATAGGTAGAAGCCGCGGATTAGGCGGACCAAAAAGTGGGCGCAAAAAAATTATCCCCCCTGATGATGATCCAGATTTTTTAAAAAACCTCTAATTTTTTTACAAACCGGAGTAAGTGTGGCGCCCAGCTCCCCAGATATTTACATAGACGTAGTTGAATAAGAAAGTTGAGCCGGCAAATAAACATAGCCAAGCGGCTCGCTTGCCTTTCCAACCCGCAGTGACTCGTGCATGTAAATAAGCTGCGTAGGCAACCCAAGTAATAAAAGCCCAAGTTTCTTTTGGATCCCAACCCCAGTAACGGCCCCAGGCCGCTTCAGCCCAAATTGCACCGGCGATTACTGAGAATGTCCACAAAGGGAATACCAAAGCAACAAGGCGATACGAGAGTTGATCTAAATCAGTGAGTGATGGAAGTTGCTTTGCCCAATTTGGACGATTCTCATTTCCATTGTCATCTTGATAGCGATCCATCATCAAGTAGGCGCCTGCAACGCAATTTGCAAGTAGAAATACTCCACCAGAAATAATTGCGGCGACAACATGAATAACTAGCCATGTCGACTTCAATGCCGGCACAAGTGGAGCACTTGGGACGTAAAGTA
>SYCR01000016.1:0-4196 GCA_005786885.1 Actinomycetota bacterium
TGCTTTTCCTTCCATGACTGGAAGTGCAGCAGCTGGTCCAATATTTCCTAAACCTAAAACTGCCGAGCCATCTGTAACAACAGCCACAGTGTTTCGCTTAATTGTTAAACGTCTTGCATCACTTGGCTCTTCAGCAATTGCTATACACACTCGTGCTACACCCGGTGTGTAAATCCGCGACAAATCATCACGAGTTTTGATTTGTACTTTTGATTGAATTTCAATCTTTCCACCAAGGTGCAATAAAAATGTGCGATCACTAACTTTTCGTACAGTAAGGCCAGGAATTTCGGAAACAGTTTTTGCAACTCTATCTGCATGCTCAGCATCTATGGTGTCGCAAGTGACATCTATGACGACTCGATCATATGAAGATTCCACGATGTCTAAGGCAGTAAGTGCCGCTCCTTGCGAATTTAAGGCAGTTGTTATCGCAGAAACAGGCTTATTCGCGGATGGACCTTCAACGCGAATTGTAATTCCATAGCCGGGACTCGTAGAAGCCATCGAAATCTCCTAGTGTTGGGTTATCAGAGTACGACTTAGTAGGGGGATAGATGAAACCGCCGGCCAGTGATTCCGCTCACCAAGATATTAAAAGTACGAATAAAGAGGTCTACGACCTTGATCGTGCACATGTATTTCACTCATGGTCAGCGCAAGGGGCGATAACTCCCCTACCTATTGCTGGTGGCTTAGGGTCATATTTTTGGGATTTTGATGGCAATCGCTTCCTAGATTTTTCTAGCCAATTAGTTTTTACAAATATTGGTCATCAACATCCGAAAGTAATTGCTGGAATTAAGAAGCAGGCAGATTTATTAGCAACCATTGCTCCGCAACATGCAAATGAAACTAGAAGTATTGCTGCACAAAAAATAGTTGCACATGCTGAAAGTCATTTAAATAAAGTTTTCTTCACCAACGGTGGGGCTGATGCAGTAGAGAATGCAATTCGAATGGCGCGAATTCACACCTCACGACACAAAGTGCTTTCACACTATCGCTCGTATCACGGCAACACCGGTGCAGCTATTTCTGCTACTGGAGATCCACGCCGCTTCCCAAATGAATTTGCATATGGGCATGTACATTTTTGGGGACCTTATTTATACCGCTCGGCATTTTGGGCAAATAGTGAAGAACAAGAATGTGAACGTGCTTTGGAACACCTTGAACAGACAATCATTTTTGAGGGACCAAATACGATCGCGGCAATTTTGATTGAATCTGTTGTTGGAACAAATGGAATTTTGGTTCCGCCAAAAGGTTATCTTGAAGGAGTTCGTGCCCTTTGCGATAAATATGGAATTATGTGGATCGCGGATGAAGTCATGGCTGGTTTCGGAAGAACTGGTAAATGGTTTGCCTATCAACATTCCACAGCAACTCCCGATTTAATTGTTTTTGCTAAAGGGGTAAATTCAGGTTACATCCCACTTGGGGGAGTAATTATCTCCGATGCTATTGCTGCAACTTTTGATCAAAGAGTTTTTCCTGGCGGATTAACTTATTCGGGTCATCCAATTGCATGCGCGGCTGCAGTTGCCGCAATAGATGCAATGGAAGAAGAGGGAATCATCGAGCACTCACTCGACATTGGCGAAAAAGTAATTGGCCCTGGACTTCGCAAATTAGCCGAGAAACATAAATTAATTGGGGATATCCGCGGAGTTGGAACTTTTTGGGGAATGGACCTTGTAACAGATCGTGCTACTCGTGCTCCACTTGCACCATATGGTGGAACAAGCCCAGCAATGGGTGAACTTGTTGCTGCTTGCAAATCTCGCGGACTATTTCCGTTTGTGCATTTCAATCGGATGCATGTTGTTCCACCGTGCACAATTACAGGGGATGAGTTGCAAGAAGGTTTTGCAATTTTAGATCAAGCATTTACTGAGGTCGGAAAGTATTACACCGGAAATTAAGAGTTTATGGCTCGCAATAACTTGGTGAGATGCTTATCAAAAATTGCACTAACTTCACGACTTCCTGCGGTGCCGAGAGTTTGAATTGGTTTTCCAAAACTTTCGGCTTGTTGAAATGCTATTCGATCTGGAATCGGTGGAGTTAGCACTTGTTTCTTAAAGATTGATCCTAATTCTTTGATTCTAAAATCATGTTCTTCCGCGATACTTTTAACTCGATTTGGAAGTACACCAAGTAACTTCAACTTCTTGTTGTGTGATTTTCGAATTTCTTCAATTTCATCAGCGGCACGTTCGGCACCTTGCAATCCAAAGTATGTTGGTGTCGCAACAATAATTGCGAGATCACTTGCAGCAAGTGCATCTCTGGTCAATGTTCCAAGCGATGGTGGGCAATCAATCAAAACTAAATCGTATCCATCTAGTTTTTCTAATGCACGAGCAAGACGTGGCTTAAATGCTGCTGCGCTTTTAAATGCGTCATGTTGAATTAACTGGGGAGAGGAAGCAATTACATCAACTTCACCAGGTGCAACTTCCCAAGCGCAAGCTGTTAATGAGTTGTGTAAATTAGCAAGAGTTGGATTTGCTAATAAATCTGCTGCAGTCGCAGTTGGTTCTTCGGCGGCAAGAATTAAAGTGGCATTTCCTTGTGGATCAAGGTCAATTACGAGAGTTGCAAGTCCGCGGACGGTTGCTGCGCCAGCAAGTCCTAGCGTTACAGAAGTTTTTCCGACCCCACCTTTTAAACTAAGGACACTTACGACAGGTACTTTGCTCATGAGCGCAATCCTCTCCTAATTGACCCATTTGGATCAACCGGAAAAAGCCATAATTGTGCATTTAAACACTCCCGTAAACCCGATCGCCTGCGTCACTGAGGCCCAAAACTGCGATTACTGGGGCGGGGGCGGTCAGGGCGCAGATGATTGTGATGTCAGTTGCATCAGTGGATGATTGGCTACATGAACTCGCAGCTCTTGAGCCCAGCTCTCAAATCAATAGTTGCACCAGAGGCTACCAAGTGAAGGCTTCACAAAGTGATTTCATTAACGTGATGGAAGAGGCTTTGTCGATTGCACAATCGGTGTGGGATAAATCAGATGACGTTCCCATAGGAGCAGTGGTTCTCAATAGTGCTGGCGAAGTAATTGGTAAAGGCGGAAATGAGCGCGAATTAAAAGGTGACCCAACAGCACATGCAGAGATAACTGCTTTGCGAAATGCTGCTGAAAAAATTGGAAGTTGGCGCTTGGAAGATTGCACATTAGTTGTCACTCTCGAACCTTGTGCAATGTGCGCAGGTGTAATTTTGCAATCCCGAATCCCAAGAGTTGTTTTTGGTGCTTGGGATGAAAAAGCCGGTGCTGCGGGTTCACTGTGGGATTTATTGCGCGATCGACGTTCACTGCATCAAGTTGAAGTAATTTCAGGAGTGCTAGAGAAGCGCTCGCAAGAGTTACTCAAAAAGTTTTTTGAAAGCGTGCGGTAAAACTCAGGTATCTTTGGTCTCGGTGGCGTGTCTGAGCGGCCAAAAGAGCACGCCTCGAAAGCGTGTGTGGGGGAAACTCCACCGTGGGTTCAAATCCCACCGCCACCGCCAACCGTTACAAAATTATTTGGTAAGCAGGGTTAAGTATTTTTAAGGCGCCATCTTCATCGCCAACCATGCCTTCGGCTTGCAAGGTGGCACCAACATTTAATCCCATCAATTCTCGCCGCCCTAAGAATTGCAAAGTGACACCACCAGTTTCATCCCAAATTTCAACTTCGAGAACTGGTGCTGAATTTTGTGGTGCAACTCGGATTGCAGTGACTCGTCCTACTACTAGGGCACGTTTGCGCCAAGTGATATTGCCGATTTTCACTGAATTAGTTGAACCATGACTTACTGGCTCAAATGAGATTGGGGTTGATAAAGGTCTGATCTCTGGTATTTCAACTTTCGCCACTTCTTTTAATTCCGGATTGCTATTTGTTGTAACATTTGATGTTCCATCAATAATTTTTTCTACATCAAAAGGAATAATTGTTGCGATTACGCGGTCTAACTGAGAAATAGCACTTGCAATAGACTCTGCAGTCTGATCGTGCAAGATTCTTCCCAAATACTTTGAATAAGTTCGTCGCGGAAGTAAAAGAGTTAATTCCACATCCGGCGCTTCTGTCGCGCGAAGTGAGTACTCAATGGTGGCGTTGGCTAAACGGCGATCAGGGCAATCAACGAATTCGAGAGATATTCCTTCAAAGGCGTTGTATTTATCCCAA
>SYCR01000017.1:0-6950 GCA_005786885.1 Actinomycetota bacterium
ACGCAAGTAAATTTCACTCGGAATTTAATTAATATGCCACCAAGTTATTTGACTCCAGATCGGTTTACAAAATTAGCAAAAGCTCAATCTCCAGCAAATGTAAAAATCGAAATTCTCAATGAAGTTGCATTAAAACGTGGTGGCTATGGTGGAATAACAGCGGTTGGTCAAGGTTCAGCAAATCCCCCTCGTTTAGTGCGGGCTACTTATCGTCCCGCTCGCGCAAAAGTGCATCTGGCATTTGTTGGCAAAGGAATCACATTTGATACCGGTGGTTTAGCACTTAAACCAGCACAAGGTATGGAAGCGATGAAATCCGATATGAGTGGCGCGGCTGCTGTCATGGGTGCAATTTTTGCAATCGCTGAATTGAAATTACCGATTTCAATTGATGCCTGGGCACCACTTGCCGAAAATATGGTGAGCGATACTGCAACCAGACCAAGTGATGTAATCACAATGTACGGTGGCAAGACTGTTGAAGTTTTGAATCCTGATGCCGAAGGCAGATTAGTTCTTGGAGATGTACTTGTTCGTGCGGCTGAAGTTGCACCAAAGTTAAATGGAATAGTTGATGTTGCAACGTTAACCGGCGCCCAAATAGTGGCGTTAGGTACCAAGACTGCTGCAGTCATGACAAATGATTTTGAATTTAGTGGAAAGTTTTTATCTGCCGCCAATGCAGCCGGTGAACAGTTTTGGCCAATGCCTTTACCGCCCGAACTGCGCGCATCCTTAGATTCTCCAGTTGCGGATTTAGCCAATATTGGCGAACGGATGGGTGGGATGTTAGTAGCAGGTCTCTTTTTACAGGAGTTCGTCGCCCCAGATCTGCCGTGGTTACACCTTGATATTGCTGGGCCTTCTTATAACGAGGGCGCTGCGCACGGCTATACGCCAGTTGGAGGGGTCGGTTTTGCCCTCCGTTCACTGGTGCGTTTAGCCCAAATCACAAAATAATCCCAATTCGGCTCTGAAGGTAAAGGCTGGCAGGATAGGGATACAACTTTAACGATGGATATGAAGGTGGGTAAGCCGAGATGGCAGCCGATGTTTTTGATCTAGTCGTATTAGGTGGCGGAAGTGGCGGGTATGCCTGCGCCCTACGTGCATCACAACTTGGCCTATCAGTTGCACTGATTGAGGCTGGCAAATTAGGGGGTACTTGCTTGCACCGTGGTTGTATCCCAACTAAAGCGCTGCTGCATGCTGGCGAAATCGCAGATAGCACTCGCGAAGCCGGAGATTTCGGAGTTCTTGCTCAATTCAATGGAATCGATATGACCGGGGTGAACACCTATAAAGATGGTGTGATTGGCAAGTTATACAAAGGATTGCAAGGGTTAGTTAAATCTCGAAATGTTAATTTTATTGAAGGATACGGAAAAGTTACTTCAGCTAACACTGTAGAAGTTAATGGAGTGATATACACCGGTAAAAACTTAGTGCTTGCGACCGGCTCTTATGCAAAATCACTTCCAGGACTTGCAACCGATGGAAAGAAAATTATTACAAGCGATCATGCAATCGGGTTGGATTACATTCCAAAGAGTGTGATCGTTCTTGGTGGCGGGGTTATTGGATGTGAATTTGCATCAGTATGGAAATCATTTGGTTCCGATGTGCGTATCATCGAAGGACTTCCACATCTGGTACCGCTAGAGGATGAATCAAGTTCTAAATTACTAGAGCGTGCATATCGCAAACGCGGAATTAATTTCGAGGTTGGCGTGCGCTTCTCAGGCGTGAGCGAAACCGCAACTGGAATTAAAGTTACTTTGGAAGATGGTCGCGATTTCGAAGCAGACATTTTGCTAGTAGCAGTTGGTCGTGGTCCTTCCTCAACCGGTGTCGGATTTGAAAAGATCGGCCTGAAAATGGATCGCGGTTATGTTTTGGTTGATAACAAATGTCGCACAAATATTCCGGGTGTATGGGCTGTTGGCGATTTGATTCCAACATTGCAACTAGCACATGTCGGTTTTGGTGAAGGTATTTTGGTTGCAGAAGAGATTGCTGGATTAAATCCCCGTCCAATCAATTACGACGGTGTCCCCCGTGTAACTTATTCAGAACCTGAAGTTGCTTCAGTTGGATTAACAACTGCACAGGCAAAAGAGCGCGGACATGATGTTGTTGAATTAAATTACGACTTGGCCGGTAATGGTAAATCTCAAATTTTGCGTACCGCAGGTTCAATTAAATTAGTTGCTAAAAAAAATGGACCAGTTTTAGGTGTGCATATGGTTGGTAGCCGGGTTGGTGAATTACTGGCCGAAGCGCAATTGATCTTCAATTGGGAAGCTAGCGCTGATGATGTGGCACCTTTACTTCATGCCCACCCAACGATGTCTGAGGCTATGGGCGAGGCGCATATGGCTCTCGCCGGTAAACCGCTACATGCACATGGGTAAGTTAATTAGTAGGCTGACCCTGCTTAAACCCACGGGCTTACAGCAGGATTTTGTAAGGGAGATGAGATGTCAGCAAAGGTAACAATGCCAGCACTTGGCGAGAGCGTGACTGAAGGTACGGTCACTCGTTGGCTCAAAGCCGAAGGCGATACTGTTGCAATTGATGAGCCGTTGCTAGAGGTTTCAACTGACAAAGTTGATACCGAGATCCCTTCACCTTATGCCGGCGTTATTGAAAAGATTTTAGTTCCAGTAGATAGCACTGTTTTGGTTGGTGCCGATCTAGTAATCATTAATGATGGATCTGCCGGATCTGCTGCCGCTGTTGCTGCTGCTCCTGTCGCCGCACCTGCTGCTCCTGCCCCAGTAATTCCGAAACCAACTCCTCCAGCCGCACCAGTTGCGCCAGTTGTAGTTCAAGCCGTCGCATCTCCAGTAGCCCCATCCTCTGCTGGTGCCGCAACAATTATTTCAATGCCGGCACTTGGCGAATCTGTTTCTGAAGGAACTGTCACACGTTGGTTAAAAAATGTTGGTGACTCAGTTGCAGTTGATGAAGCATTACTTGAAGTTTCTACAGACAAAGTTGATACCGAGATCCCTTCACCAGTGGCTGGAACTCTTTTATCTATTGATGCACCAGCAGATACAACTGTTCCAGTTGGCGCGCGGTTAGCATCTATCGGAACTAGCGGTGCAGTTGCTGCACCAGTTGCACCTCCTGCTCCTGCTCCTGCACCAGTTGCGCCTCCAGTTGCCCCTCCGGTAGTTGTTGCACCACCTGCTTCTGTTGCACCAGTTGCTGCTCCAGCCGCTCCATTTAATTCAATGCCAGCGCCGGTTGCAAATAATTCTGATCTTTATGTCACTCCTTTGGTCCGCAAGATTGCCTCTGATGCTGGAATTGATTTAGCAACAGTTCGCGGAACAGGTGTCGGCGGAAGAATTCGTAAGCAAGATGTCTATGAAGCAGCTGAGCGCGCTCGTGTTGCCACCTCAGTTGCAACTCCTGCAGCACCTCAAGTTCCAAGCGCACCAGCCGCCAGTTCTACTCCGGCAGCGCCAAAAGTTGCAGCCGCTGCCTCGCCACTTCGTGGAACTACAGTTCCGATGTCACGTCTGCGCAAAGTTATTGCATCTCGAATGGTTGAGTCATTACAAACTAGCGCTCAATTAACAACTGTTATCGAAGTTGATATAACCAAGATTTCTAAATTACGTGATCGTGCTAAGAAAAGCTTTGAAGAGCGTGAAGGCGTAAAACTTACATTCCTACCGTTTTTTGCAGTCGCAGTTTGTGAAGCGCTTAAACAGCATCCGGTGTTGAACTCATCTGTTGATGGCGAAAATATTATCTATCACGGAACTGAAAACCTCGGAATAGCAGTTGATACCGAGCGCGGATTACTAGTTCCAGTAATTAAAGATGCTGGCGATTTGAATTTGGGTGGCATTGCTCGTCGCATCGTTGATGTGGCTACTCGTACCCGCGATAACAAGATCTCCCCTGATGAATTAAGTGGCGGAACCTTTACCATCACAAACACTGGTTCACGTGGCGCACTCTTTGATACTCCAATTCTCAATCAACCACAGGTTGCCATTCTTGGATTAGGTGCGATCGTTAAGCGTCCAATCGTGGTTGGTGATGCAGATGGTGGAGAAACTATTGCGATTCGTTCAATGGTTTATCTTGCAATTTCATATGACCACCGAATCGTCGACGGAGCAGATGCTGCTCGATTCCTTGCCACATTAAAGGAAAGACTAGAAGAAGGTCGTTTTGAATCGGATCTCGGGATCTAATGAGCAAAATTGCTATAACAGGTGCATCTGGATTGATCGGAAGCGCCTTAGTAGGTGATTTGCGGGGTAAAGGTCATGAAGTTTTACGTTTAGTGCGTCGCCCTGTTGCAAGCGCTGATGAAGTGAAATGGGACCCTAAAAATGAAAGCATCGATATCGCTTCCCTTGCTGGAGTTAATGCGGTTATAAATTTAGCTGGAGCAGGAGTCGGCGATAAACGTTGGACCGCTCTTTATAAAAACGAAATCCTAAATTCTCGAGTAAGTGGCACGCGAACAATTGCTAAGGCAGTTGAAGAGTTAAAACCTGATGTTTTCATTTCGGCAAGTGCAATCGGTTGGTACGGAGAAACTGGCGATCGCGGCGTAACAGAATCTGATCGTGGTGGAGATGATTTTCTAGCCGGAGTTTGTGAACAGTGGGAAGCAGCGGCAGATCTTGCGCCTTCTGTTAGGACGGTAAAAATTCGTACCGGAGTTGTCCTTGATCCAACAGGTGGTGCGTTAGGAAAAATGCTTCCATTATTTAAATTTGGTGTTGGCGGAAAAATGGGTTCTGGAAAACAGTGGTGGTCATGGATAACTTTGCACGACCAAATCCGCTCAATCCAATTTCTGATGGATTCTGATATTTCTGGACCGGTAAATACCACTGCCCCGAATCCCGCAACTAATTCAGAGTTCACCGCAGCATTGGCTCGGGCATTACATCGTCCGGCTTTGCTTCCAGTTCCGGGAATCGCACTTAAAGTGGCATTAGGTGGTTTTTCATCAGAGTTGCTTGGTTCTAAGAAAGTACTTCCAGAGGTATTAACCAATTCTGGTTTTGTATTTGATTACCCACATGTAGCGCCAGCGTTAACCGCATTAACTGCTCATGATTAAAAATCTAGACTTTTAATTCGGCAATTAAACCTTCGACTAAAGTTTTAATCTCATCCCGAATTGGCCGAACGGATACAACTCCCTGACCGGCCGGATCATTCAACTTCCAATCCAAGT
Source organism: Actinomycetota bacterium (assembly GCA_005786885.1). GTDB lineage: Bacteria > Actinomycetota > Actinomycetes > Nanopelagicales > Nanopelagicaceae > UBA3012. Next base: position 5,222 of record SYCR01000017.1, read on the forward strand.
ACCGCTTCCCTGGGAAAAACGGACAAGCATCTCCACATCCCATGGTGATTACTACATCTGATTCGATTACCGCTTCAGTTGTGAGAACTTTTGGCACCTCATGAGAGATGTCGATACCAATTTCGTTCATCGCTTCAACTACTGCGGGATTTATTGAATCTGCAGGGGCTGATCCAGCTGATCTAACTTCAACTTCCCCTTCAGACAAATGAGTCAGAAATGCTGCTGCCATTTGAGATCTACCAGCATTGTGGACACAAACAAACAAAACGGATGGTTTGCTCATTGAATTACTTACCTTTCAGAGTTACGGCCAAACCGAGACCTATTGCACCGCCTACTGCTTGAGCGGCAAGAAATGGCAGGACGCCATTTGGTGCTATTCCAACAACGGAATCAGTAAATATCCGACCGATAGTCACGGCTGGATTTGCTAAAGCAGTAGAGGAGGTAAAGAAAAATGCCGAACCGATCCATGCTGCAACTACTGTTGGGATTTTCTTGCCCCGATCTGTATCTACTAGCAAGAGTATGAAAAAGATAAGACCAGCCGTCGCGACGACTTCGCCAGTTACTTGACCATAACCGGTGCGATCAACCTCAGATATTGCGAACAAAGTTTTTTCAAACATTAAGTTGGCCAGAGTTGCACCGAGTATCGCGCCTATGATCTGCAAAATAATGTAAATAAGTGCATCGGTAGTTGAGATTGCCTTTCGATAAAGCATTACGAGAGATACAACTGGATTGAAATGTGCGCCGCTGATCGGCCCTAATGTTGTGATCAGAATCCACAGCATGGCTACAACTGAAATTGCGTTCAATGTTAGACCCACGCCAGTATCGCGAGACATTTGGGTTCCCATGGTCCCCGAACCAACTATTGCTGCAACCAATAATGCCGATCCAATAAATTCAGCTAAATAAGATTTGGGACTGTTCACATTGCTCATTTCTAAAGCATACTTATGAAATAGCAGCCTCGGCAGCAAGCCTTCCCGACATAAGTGCTCCATTTTGAGAAGGTGCGCATAAATAATCTCCAGCGATTAATAGTTCACCAGAAATTTGCTGAAAATTTGGCCTGATGTAATTTGGAGTGAAAGCCGGCAGCGATCTAGGAATGTGATACTCCTTAATCAATTGCAAATCTTTCGGTAATTTTCCAAGCATTACTCGAAGGTGAGATCTCACTTCATTTTCATTGCATGGCTTTAAAGTGGTGATCGATAACAATTGCATACCTGTTGGCGCAAAAGTTGAGCAAACTTGATCCAGCGCAATCAGATTAACTATCGGTCCCCTGCTTTCGCCGTCTACCATTAAAAAGTTATCTTCAACCACTTTATCCGCTGTAGTGAAATACCAGGTAGTTGAAAGATTAAATCTAGGCGGAGTAACTTCTGGAATCAGATTTGCGGCATTTGCTCCATCAATCGCGACAATTATTTTCTCTGCGGTGTAACTCTTTTGATCAGTTGTTACTACATTTCCGTTGATGACAACTACAAATTCATTCAACTTGAGATTATCAATTTGTTTAGCCATGAGATTCGGTAGAGCTTGAGCACCTGTTAATGGAATCCCGGGTGTGCCTTTTGCAAAGAACCTTAAAAGTTCCAGGCCAACTTGCGCATCAACAAGATCCAACTCCCCCAGTAAAACTCCGCGCATAAACGGACGGATAACTTTTTCATATAAGGGCCCGGTGACTCCCTGTGAATTTAAC
>SYCR01000018.1:0-18198 GCA_005786885.1 Actinomycetota bacterium
TCACCCGAGGTTTGTTGCACGAAGAGAACTTTAACTTGCCATAGCAGTAGTCGAAATAGTTGAGGTGGGAACGGGATTTGAACCCGTGTAGCAGGATTTGCAGTCCTGAGCCTCGCCTCTCGGCCATCCCACCAGATAGAACCATTTAAAGTTGGAGCGGATGACGGGATTCGAACCCGCGACATTCACCTTGGCAAGGTGATGCGCTACCACTGCGCTACATCCGCACTGCTTAACCAGAGGGTCAATCTACCGCAGAGCCTATGGCAGGGCTAACTGCACTTAATAAATGGGGTTGGACTACCGTTCACTTATGGATTTGAAGGAGCCTTTCCTCTGGATGGGTGGCTTGTTGGCTACACAGATTGATCTGGAAAGTACCGACCCGGCAGATTTAGACCGGATCCAAAGCGGTTTATGGGCGGTAATCAATAACTTTGAAGGTGGCTTTCGTTTTGTGCATTTCACTAAGGTGGAAAGAGTTTCTAAACCGCCGGATTTACCGGCTTGGAGCAAGTTGGCCGGCAATTGGCAGACATCACTAGATCAAGAGGCGTATCAAGATGGGGTTACCAAAATCCGCGAAGGGATTTCGCGTGGAGATGTTTATCAAGTAAACCTCTGCCGAGTGATTTCACATCCGATTTCAGCTGATCAATCAATTTTGGGCTTAGCAAATGAATTAGCTACTGCCAACCCAGCACCACATGCGGTGGTGATTTCACTGCCGGATCTTGAAATAGTTTCTGCCTCTCCTGAATTGTTCATTAAACGTCACGGCGATGATTTAATGAGTAGCCCAATAAAAGGCACTGGAAAAAATGAAGCCGAGATCTTGGAGAAAGACAAAGCCGAGAACATCATGATTGTTGATCTCGTTCGCCATGATTTAAGCCAGGTTTGTCAGATGGGTTCGATTCACGTTCCAAGGTTGATGGAGGTAGAACAACATCCAGGTTTAGTGCATCTTGTTTCGGATGTGAGTGGAAAATTACGTCCCAATATTTCTTGGGGTGAGATATTTGCAGCGGTTTCGCCAGCAGGTTCAGTAAGCGGTGCGCCAAAGATTTCGGCATTGGAAATTATCAAAGAGTTAGAACCTGTCGATCGCGGTCCTTATTGCGGGGGGATTGGTTGGATTATGGGAGATAAGTGCGAACTGGCAGTTGGTATCCGAACTTTTTGGCGAGATTTCAAAAGCAACCAGATATATTTTGGAACTGGAGCAGGAATCACTTGGGGTTCAGATCCGCTTAAGGAATGGGATGAGACGGTTTTGAAAGCAAATCGATTAATACAAATAGCCGGAGGTCAGATGTGATTTGGCTAAACGATCGATTAGTTGCAACTCAAGATGCCGTAATTCCGGTTACTGATCGTTCTTTTTTACTAGGTGAGGGCGTTTTTGAAACTATCAGAACTCAAAATGGAGAATCTGTTGCGTTAGATCGGCATCTGAAGCGGTTGCGTAAAGGGGCCACAGTTTTAGAGATCAATCTTCCTAAGGATGATTTTTTTAGAGCAGCGGTAAGTGAAGTTTTAAATGCCACAAAGGAAATATCAATCGGCCGGATGCGGATTACTCTTTCGGGATCTGGAAATTTAATAATTACACATACTTCTTACACTCCATGGAGCGAGCCAGCCGGAGTTGTCACATATCCATTTCCGTTAAATGAGAGATCACTTCTGGCAAATGTTAAATCAACTTCATACGCGACCTCGTTGAGTGCGCATAAGTATGCAACTGCACGGAACGCCGATGATGCAATTCTTTTTGGTAGTAAAGGTCAATTAGCAGAAGCCAGTACTGCAAATATCTTTTTGTTGTTGGGAAATAAGTTAGTGACTCCAAATCTGGATTCAGGTGCTCTACCTGGGATAACTCGCGAATTAGTTCTCGAGTGGGGATTGGCGCAGGAGGCTGATTTGAATTTTGATGATTTGGCAAAAGCCGAAGGGGCGTTGCTATCTTCAAGTTTGAGATATTTACAACCGATAGATCGGATCAATGCGCGTTCATTTAAAGTTAACAAAAAAATTGAAGAGATTATGAGTTCCTTCTCCGAGCAATTATCCAGTAACCTAAACCCATGATTAAGCGGTTTCGCGAAAATGTTAAGCGCAGCAAATCTGGCTCATTGATCTGGAGAATCTCAGTTGGCGTTATCGGTGGTTTAATCACCGTACTTGGAGCGATCGCATTGGTGGCACCAGGACCGGGATGGCTAATTATTTTTGCGGGTCTTGGCATTTTGGCTTCCGAGTTTGCGTGGGCCGACAAGGCATTAATTAAGACCAAGATGGTGGCGATTAAAACTGCGCAACGTGCCCTTCCGGCAGATACCCGAAAAAGCGTGATTTATTTAATCGCGGCCGTTGTAGTTATAGCGATAGCTATCGGCGCAGCCATCTCTTATTACCTTTTCGCGCGTTAGCAATTGGTAGGCTGAGGTCATGGCCACCTTCGAAATCACCCTCAATGGCGAGCCCAAATCAGTAACGGTTGAAAAATACACCAGCGAACTTTTTAGAGATCACCCACAGATAATCGCCCTGAGTATCAATGATCAACTTTCGGATCTAAATGCTGTAATTGGTAGTGGTGACAAAGTTGAGACGGTCGAACTTAGCTCCGCCGACGGATTGATGATTTTGCGGCACTCAACCGCTCACGTTTTAGCCCAAGCGGTTCAAAAACTATTTCCACAAACCCGTTTGGGTATCGGGCCTCCGATTAAAGATGGCTTCTACTACGACTTTGAAGTTGAAAGGCCTTTCACGCCTGAGGATCTCTTAGCACTCGAAAAAGAGATGACAAAAATTGTTAAAGCGAACCAAAGATTTAGACGTCGAGTTACAAATGAAAAAGATGCGTTAGTAGAACTAGCGGCTGAACCTTTTAAATGTGAATTGATCAAAGATAAATCGCCATCTACAGACGAGGCCTCAGTAGAGGTCGGTTCCGGCGAGTTAACTATTTACGATAATTTAAATCGCGATGGCGAGATCGAATGGCGAGATCTTTGTCGCGGACCACATATCCCTAGCACCAAGATCATTCCGGCTTTTAAATTGATGCGGACATCAAGTGCGTACTGGCGTGGATCAGACAAGAATCCAACTTTGCAAAGAGTTTATGGAACTGCTTGGCCATCACAAGAAGAGTTAGATAGTTATTTGAATTTCTTAGTTGAAGCCGAGAAGAGAGATCACCGTCGTTTAGGTGTAGAACTTGATTTGTTCTCTTTCCCAGAAGAGATTGGATCTGGTCTTGCGGTATTCCATCCGAAGGGCGGAATCATCCGTCGCGAAATGGAAGAGTATTCGCGCAAGCGCCATGAAGAAGAAGGTTATGAGTTTGTTTACTCTCCACATTTAACTAAAGCGGCGTTGTTTGAAACTTCTGGACACCTTGAGTGGTATTCCGAAGGCATGTATCCGCCCATGATCTTGGATGAAGAACGCAATATAGATGGCAAAGTTAAACGTGCTGGTGCCCAGTACTACATGAAACCGATGAACTGCCCGTTCCACAATTTGATCTATCGCTCACGGGGACGTTCTTATCGCGAACTTCCACTCCGTTTATTTGAATTTGGAACTGTTTACCGTTACGAAAAATCTGGAGTTATCCAGGGCCTGACTCGTGCTCGCGGTTTTACCCAAGATGATGCGCATATTTATTGCACACCAGATCAAATGGTTGAAGAGTTAGATAGTTTGCTGACATTCGTCCTTGGCTTACTGCGCGATTACGGTTTGACTGATTTCTACTTAGAACTTTCCACTAAGAACCCAGCTAAATCTGTAGGTTCAGATGATGAGTGGGAGAAAGCAACTGAGGCATTGCGCGAATCGGCAAGACGTCAAAAACTTGAATTGATTTTAGATCCAGAAGGTGCGGCTTTTTACGGACCAAAAATTTCAGTGCAAGCAAAAGATGCAATCGGGCGAACCTGGCAGATGTCAACGATTCAAGTAGATTTTCAATTACCGCAAAGATTTGAACTTGAGTATGTAGGTACTGATGGCACGAGACAGCGACCAGTAATGATTCATAGAGCGCTATTTGGTTCAATCGAAAGGTTCTTCGGAGTTCTCACCGAGCATTACGCAGGTGCGTTCCCGCCTTGGTTATCTCCAGTTCAAGTTACCGCGATCCCGGTCGCTGATGCATTTTTGCCATATCTCGAAAAAATAGTGTCACAGATGCGCAAGTTAGGTATTAGAGCCGAGATAGATACTTCTGATGATCGCATGCAGAAGAAGATTAGGAATGCCCAAATGCAAAAAACTCCTTTTATGATTATTGCTGGTGAAGTTGACGAACAGGCAAATGCAATCTCTATTCGTTACCGTAATGGAGAACAGAAAAATGGTATTTCAGTGGAGGAAGCGATTGCTGAAATCTCTAAGGCAATTGCTGATCGCTCACAACTTTAATTAGATCTATCACTTCATTAAATCCAATATTGGATTTAATGGAGAGTGGAATTGCCGGAATGAAAAGTCCTAAAGCGAAAGTATCCTCAGGGAATTCTTCAAGTGATGTCAGATATTCATCTCTAAATTCTTGAATGACGACTTTATGATCTTCATCGCAAGGGTAAATCTTAAACTCAGCAGTTGAGTAATCATGGATTGTTAAATCTTTAAGATTTATTAGCGCACAAGGCGCACCGTCATCTGCATGCAAAACCAAATATGGAGTTGTGAAATTATCGAGCACGCGTCGTGCGATTAAAATTGCTTCATCAAAATCTGCTTGTTCATCTTCAATTTTTGTTATGAGCAACGCACGAGGGAGTGATAATTCAGAAGCGGCTTCCCACCACCTTAATATCTCTTGATCCAGACCCTCATGAGCACTCATTGCAAAAAAAGCTAGTTCAAAATCCTCTAAATTCTGTTCACCTGATAAAGGTGCGGAACTATTAAAGGTGCTAACCGCTAAAGGTAGATCGAGGGCTTGCCGGCCGCGATCAGTAATTGATTTCGCCAAAGGTGGTAAATCGGCGGTTGTATGACCGATTAAGGCGATTTTGAGCGGTGTTGATCCCATTGCCGAAAGCCTACGATGTACTCACTATGTTAAGTGCCATTTTACGCAAGCCGGTCTCCCGTGTTGTTGATCCAGTGGCGGTCTTTTTGCTGCGGATTGGCATCACTCCAAACAGCATGACTTTTTTCGGCTCACTTGGTACCTGCGCGATGGCTTTGTGGTTGTGGCCACAAGGAGAGTATTTCTGGGGAACGATTGGAGTGATCGCATTTATTTTTAGCGATCTGCTTGATGGAACCATGGCTAGGATCAGTAAAAAGAGTAGCCAGTGGGGAGCATTTTTCGATTCCACTATTGATCGAGTAGTGGATGTTGCACTAATTGGTGCACTGCTCTTATCTTTATTGAAAAATGATGACCGATTGGCTTTCGTAGCATTTGCGGCATTGATCGGTGGTTTTTTAGTCTCGTACGTTAAAGCGCGCGCACAAGCACTTTCATTGGAATGTGATGGGGGATTTGCTGAAAGAGCTGAACGAGTAATTATTTTGCTAACCGCTGTTGGCTTTGCAGGCCTTGGAGTTCCGTACATTCTCGCAATCGGAATTTGGATACTAGCAATTTCATCTTTGGCGACATTTGTTTTTCGAGTTTATCAAGTTTGGAAACAGAGGTGAGTAGATTGAAAGATCTACTTAGCGCGCAGTTGTATTTACTTGGTTGGAAAATTGTCCAGATACTTCCGGAGAAAGTTGCCTATAGATTATTTGAAAAGTTAGGAAAAGTTTTCTACAACCGAAACGGCAAAGCGGTCGAAAGATTTAGGTCCAATCTAGAAGTTGTGTTACCAAGCAGTTCTACAGCCGAAATAGAAAAAATACTCATCAAAGGGATATCCTCATACTTTCGATACTGGTGTGACACTTTTAGATTTCCAGGGTGGAGTGTTGAGAAGATTCGAAGTACCGTAAAAGTTACAAATGAACATCTACTTACAGATCCCGTTACTGCCGGCACTGGAGTAATCGTTGCTTTGCCACACTCTGGGAATTGGGATCATGCTGGCGCATATTTTTGCGCGCAGGGGATCCCATTAGTTTCAGTCGCAGAGAGATTGAAGCCCGAAAAACTCTTTCAGAAATTTCTAACTTACCGCAGAGCTATTGGTATGGAAATTTTGCCGCTTGATGGCAACACTTTACCAACGCTAAGTGATCGTTTAAATGAGGGCAAATTAATTGCACTGGTTGCAGATCGGGATTTCTCAAAAAGCGGCGTGGAAGTAGATTTCTTTTCCAAAAAAGCCAAGATGCCGATCGGTCCGGCGGTTTTGTCGCTACGCACTGGCGCTCCATTAATTACTGCTCAAGTTTCATACAACCCAAATGGAATACAAATAGATTTTCTGGGACCACTTACCCCGCGAATTCAGGGATCCCTAGAGGAGCGGGCTAAAGATGTAGTTCAGCAATGTGCCGATAATTTTGAAAAGGGAATTTCTAAAAATCCAGCGGATTGGCATATGTTGCAAAGGATTTGGATCGAGCCCGAGGTTTCAAATGGGTGAAAAATTAAAAATTGGAATGGTCTCTCCGTATGGTTGGGATTTACCAGGTGGAGTGCAGATCCACATCAGAGATTTGGCTGAATTCTTTATGGCCAAGGGTCATGAAGTATCAGTACTTACTCCTGCTATTGAAGATGAGTTATTACCAAGTTGGGTTCAATCATCAGGTCGGCCTTTAGCGATTCCCTATAACGGTGCGGTTGCACGAGTTAGTTTTGGTCCAGTTGCAACGCTACGAGTACGTAAATGGATCTCTGAAGGTGATTTTGATTTATTGCATCTACATGAACCTGCAATACCTTCACTTTCATTACTTGCTTGTTGGGCTGCCGAAGGTCCGATGGTCGGCACTTTTCACGCCACCGCGCCAAGGCAAAAAGCAATTTTTGCAGTTGGTCCGATTCTTGAACCGGCGATTGAAAAGTTAAGCGCTCGAATTGCAGTTAGCGAGATGGCACGCGAGACATTAACTGAGCATCTAACAACTAATGCAATTGTCATTCCTAATGGAATTAACCATGAATTTTTCAGAGGTGCCAAAGCAAATCCTGATTGGATGGGCAGTTCGATTGGCTTTGTTGGTAGATTTGATGAACCGCGAAAGGGTTTAGATATTTTGATCAAATCAATTCCTGAAATTGTTAAAGAAAATCCCAATCTTCGAATCATTGTTGCTGGACCCGGCGAAAAAGAAGATGTATTAAAAGGTGTTGAACAATCAATTCGTAATCGGTTTGTCTTTCTGGGTCGCGTCTCAGATGAGGAAAAAGCACGATTGTTAAAATCAGTTGATTTGTACGTCGCTCCTAATACCGGAGGTGAATCATTTGGAGTTATTTTGGCAGAAGCAATGGCCGCAGGCACTGCTGTTGCAGCAAGTGATTTGCCGGCATTCAGAGCGGTGCTTAATGATGGAAAAGCAGGTGCATTATTTATTAGTGAAGATGTGAAGGACCTAGCCAGAGTAGTGAAAAATCTCTTATCGAATAAAGATTTAAATACTTCATTAAGAAATAGCGGTCAAGAGTGGTCGAAACGATATGATTGGAAAAATGTCGCACATCAAATTGAAAATGTTTACGAAATGGTGACCTCTTCCGGCGAAAAAGTTTCACTTGGCAGTGATTTGCGTGGATGGATGAGGTCAAATTAGATGCTGAGTTTGCTATTAATCTCGTTGCTATTTGCGATGCTTCTGATAGTTTGGTATTTATCTTTCACTGCAACGCGCTTGGATAGATTGCATCACCGAGTAGAAACAACGTGGGCGAATCTAGATGCTGCCCTCCAACAGAGAGCAGGTTTGGCACTTGAAATTGCGCGCTCGGGAATGCTTGACCCAGCAAGTTCAGTAATTCTTTCAACTGCGGCTCATTCAGCATTAGTTGCCCTGCCTGAAAACCGTTCCGATGCGGAGGAAGATCTTTCTGAAATTATCACTTCGATGGTTAATATCGAAGTGCTGGGTTCTGATCTTCGAGCGAAAGCCTCGGAGTTAACTGTAAGTTTAAATGAAGTTCGGGAACGAGTAAGAATTGCAATTTCCTTTCATATTGAAGCGGTAAATTCCACAAAATTGCAACGCGCTCGAGGATTGATAAAATTCTTCCGCTTAGCTGGTCGTGCTCCAGATCCGGTCAGATTCCCATTTGAGGAGATCGCCGTATGAAAAAATTTCTCGGGGTCACTTTAATTTTAGCTTTGCTTACCTCCTGTTCCTCGATGTCGAGCACCGAGGGATCTGAAGAGAAGAAAATTGAAGTAAAGAAAAATCTACTTAATGGATTACCTGGCAGTGATAACGAAATTATCGTTGTGAAAATAGATGACACTAATCAAGCCAGACCTCAAACTGGAATCGAAGATGCAGATGTGGTTTACATTGAACAAGTTGAAGGAGGGGCAACAAGAATTGCCGTGCTCTACTCCTCTAAATATCCAGAGGTAGTTGGACCGGTCCGAAGTGCCCGCATCAGTGATATCGAGATTCTTGCTCAATATGGAAAAGTTGGATTTGCGTACTCAGGTGCACAACAAAAATTGACAACTGTTATAAATGCATCAAATTTATTCAACATGAGCGCCGAAAAATTTGGTTATTGGGAACCATATTTTAGAGATAACAGTAGATATGCACCAGTGAATTTATATATCAACCCAAACACTTTGTTAGAGAAAGCTCATGCAAAAGATATTTACTTTGATAAAGCAACAAAAAGCGGATGGGTATTCGGGCCTGCTGCTAAAAATGGACGTAAAGTTTTAGGCGTTGATTTCTCTTGGCCGGCAGTTAAATACGGTGCAGATTGGGACAAAGTAAGCAAGAGGTGGTTGATCCGCCAAAATGGCGAACCCAAGATGGCTAAAGCAGGAACACAGTTAGGTGCGGACACTTTGGTGGTGCAATTAGTTGCCATCACAGAATCTGCATACGGCGACAAATTTGGTGGTGTAACGCCACAGGTGGAAACAGTTGGAACTGGCAAGGCGTTGATCTTCAGAAATGGAAAAGTTTTTGATGCTATTTGGAGTAGGTCAACCGCGTTGGACACCACAACTTGGCGAGATGCAGAAGGGGCCGATATCCCATTCGCAACTGGCCAAACATGGATTGCATTAGTGGATAAAGAGCGCCAACCCAAGGTGATTGAACCTGAAATCCCAGCAGATGCCGCTTCCACCGCAACAAAGTAGAGTGTCTCCCTACGCACAAGTAGAAACTTTAAAGACGGATAAGCAGGGGAGTAAGCAATGGATCAGGTAACCGGAACCGCCCGCGTGAAAAGAGGCATGGCGGAGATGTTAAAAGGTGGCGTAATCATGGATGTGGTTACCGCCGATCAAGCGCGCATTGCCGAAGATGCTGGTGCAGTTGCAGTCATGGCCTTAGAGCGAGTCCCGGCTGATATCCGCGCGCAAGGTGGCGTCGCACGTATGTCAGATCCTGACATGATTGAAAAGATTAAAGCCAGCGTTTCAATTCCGGTTATGGCCAAAGCACGTATTGGTCATTTTGCTGAAGCCCAAATTTTGGAATCACTCGGCGTTGATTACATTGATGAATCAGAAGTTTTAACTCCGGCAGATTACGAACATCACATCGACAAATGGAATTTCACTGTTCCATTCGTTTGCGGTGCAACACATCTTGGTGAAGCTTTGCGCCGCATCAATGAAGGTGCCGCGATGATCAGATCTAAAGGTGAAGCAGGTACAGGTGATGTTTCAAATGCGACAACACATATTCGTACCATCACCGGAGAAATTCGCCGCTTGGCTTCACTGCGTCCAGAAGAGTTGTATGTAGCCGCTAAAGAATTACAAGCTCCATACGCATTAGTAAAAGAGGTTGCAGAAACCGGAAAACTTCCAGTGGTTCTATTTACCGCTGGTGGAATCGCGACTCCTGCCGATGCATCGATGATGATGCAATTAGGTGCTGACGGTGTATTTATCGGCTCTGGTATTTTCAAATCCGGTAACCCGGCACAGAGAGCAGCAGCTTGCGTTAAAGCTACTACTTTTTTCAATGATCCAAAAGTTTTGGCAGATGCTTCTCGTGGGTTGGGTGAAGCAATGGTTGGAATCAACGTTGCAGATATCCCAGCACCACACCGTCTTGCTGAGCGTGGTTGGTAATCTCTAATTTCTTTATGGATTGAGATCAATTGAAGAAAATTGGTGTATTGGCCCTACAAGGGGATGTTCGTGAGCATCTTTTTGCAATTGAAAATTGCGGTGCGATTGCCACTGAAGTAAAACGCTCAAGGGATCTTGGAAATCTTGATGGTTTGATAATTCCGGGTGGGGAATCAACCACGATTGCAAAGTTGTTACGAATATTTGAACTCTTCGAACCATTGCAAAAAGCATTAACAAATGGCTTGCCAGTCTTTGGAAGTTGTGCTGGGATGATTTTACTTGCAAACAAAATTATCGATGGAACTCCAGACCAAGAAACTCTTGAAATAATTGATATAACAGTTAAAAGAAATGCATTTGGCCGTCAAGTGGATTCATTTGAGCAAGAGTTACTAATTCCAGAAATCGATTCCAAACTATTTAACGCGATCTTTATTCGTGCACCGTGGATTGAGCAGATAGGCACAGATGTTAAATCACTTGCAGAAATCAAGAGTTCTGATGGATTATTGCATTCAGTTTTAGCCAGAGAAAAAAATGTACTTGTTTCATCTTTCCATCCAGAGTTAACTGGTGATCTCCGAGTTCACCGTTATTTTATTGATAAAATCTGTTGAATTAACTAGAGTTCGCAATAGGCTAAACAAGGAGTTGAGAAATGTCGGGTCATTCCAAATGGGCGACTACTAAGCACAAGAAGGCGATCATTGATGGTCGCAGAGCAAAAACATTTGCAAAGTTAATTAAAGGTATTGAAGTTGCTGCGCGCACTGGTGGCATTGATGTCGCCGGAAACCCAACCTTGTTTGATGCGATTACCAAAGCAAAGAAGAATTCCGTTCCATCTGACAACATCGAACGTGCGATCAAACGTGGCGGTGGTCTTGAATCAGGTGGTGCAAATTGGGAAACAATTATGTATGAGGGTTATGGTCCTAATGGAGTAGCGCTATTAATTGAATGTCTTTCAGATAACAGAAATCGTGCAGCCGGTGAAGTTCGCTTAGCGGTTACTCGCACTGGTGGATCCATGGCTGACCCAGGTTCTGTTTCATATCTTTTTGGTCGCCGGGGAGTAGTTATAGTTTCTAAAAATGCTGGGGCCATAACAGAGGATGATTTATTAGCAGTTGTACTTGATGCCGGGGCTGAAGAGATTAATGATCTTGGTGAAACTTTTGAAATAGTTAGCGACGCATCTGCAGTAGTTAAAGTTCGTCAAGCATTACAAGATGCAAAGATTGATTATGAATCTGCTGACACTCCATTTTTACCAACAATGACAATTGAATTAGATGCCGATGGTGCAAATAAAGTTTTTGCATTGATTGAAGCAATTGAAGATTGCGATGATGTGCAGAACGTTTTTGCCAATTTTGATGTTTCTGACGAGGTAATGGCTAATCTGTAAGGCTTTAACCCTGGTATTTCGGCGAGGCAGCCGTCTTGTTTAACTGGCCTCACTTAGGCTTCTACCTATGCTAGTTCTAGGTATTGACCCGGGTTTAACAAGATGCGGAGTCGGTGCTGTTTCTGGCGCTCCAGGGCAAATTTTACAATTAGTAGATGTGGGCGTGATTCGATCTTCAGCAGAGTTACCGGTTGAATTACGTTTGCTAGAAATTTCAAATGGATTGATTGAATGGATTGAAAAAATCAAACCAGATTCAATCGCAGTTGAGCGAGTATTCGCCCAAGCCAACCGAACCAGCGCAATGGAAACAGCTCAAGCAGCAGGGATTGCATTATTACTCGCTGCCCAGCGCAATATTCCGGTTGCACTGCATACTCCAACTGAAGTGAAGGCTGCCGTAACTGGTTCTGGTGTTGCGGGGAAATCCCAAGTTGGTGAAATGGTTAAGCGGTTATTGAAACTGAATGAGATTCCAAAACCTGCAGATTCGGCGGACGCACTGGCTCTAGCGATCTGTCACATTATTCGAGCACCGATGAAAGCCCGAATTGAAAATGCCAGGTTGCGATGATTGCCAGCATTAGAGGCGAAGTATTAGCGATTGTCGATAACGCGGTGATTATCGATGTTGGGGGAGTTGGACTCTCAACTTTGGTTGTTGAGAGAACGTTGCAAACATTAAGCATCGGTTCTAAAGCCACTTTGCATACCTCACTAATGGTTCGCGAAGACTCATTAACTCTTTTTGGATTTGAAGATACCCAAGAAAGAGATTTGTTTGTACTTTTACAAACTGTAACTGGTATCGGACCACGAGTTGCGCAATCAATTTTGAATACTTTGACAGTTAGTGATTTAAGAAATGCCATTGGAAGCGAAAGCGCAGCAGTGCTTGAAAAAGTTTCTGGCTTAGGCAAAAAAGGTGCAGCGAGAATTATTTTGGAATTAAAGGATAAAGTCTCTGGAGTGAATACAAAAAGCGTTACTGGAGATACTGCTTGGCAAAGTTCTATTAGTGCAGCACTATCTGGTCTGGGTTTCACTGGGCGTGAAATTGATCAAGCGATTGCTTCAGTTTCGGCATCCGCACTAGATCAACCACTTGAAGAAAAACTAAGAGTCGCACTGTTGAATTTGCAATCACCCCAGGGTCGAGGTGGATCACGTGGATGAGGACCAGCCGTTAACTTCAGGCGCTATTCACTCTTTAGATGAAGGCATTGATGGCGCATTAAGACCCAAGTCGTTGGGGGAATTTATTGGGCAAAAAAGAGTTTGCGAACAATTAAGTTTAGTTTTAGAAGCCTCTAAACAAAGAGGCAGTGCTGCAGACCATATTTTGCTTTCAGGTCCACCCGGATTAGGTAAAACAACACTTGCTTACATTGTTGCGACCGAGATGAATGCACCATTACGAATTACTAGCGGGCCAACCTTGCAAAGAGCAGGCGACTTAGCGGCAATATTGTCCACTCTGACAGAAGGCGAAATTCTTTTTGTTGATGAAATACATCGGATGTCTCGTCCCGCGGAAGAGATGCTCTATCTCGCTATGGAGGATTTTCGGGTAGACATAATTGTTGGTAAAGGTGCTGGCGCTGCATCGATTCCACTAGCAATACCTAAATTCACTTTGATAGGCGCAACCACTCGTGCCGGATTATTACCAAGTCCACTACGTGACAGATTCGGCTTCACGGCTTTGTTAGATTTTTATGATGCAGCAGAGATAACTCGGGTGCTTGTAAGAAGTGCGAAGTTATTACAACTAGAAATTTCAGCTGATTCAATAAATGAAATTGCAGGCAGATCAAGAGGCACTCCGCGAATTGCTAATCGTTTACTTCGACGTGTCCGGGATTATGCGCAAGTTCACAGTGCTTCTAGTAAAAATAAATCGATCTCAGTTGCACAAGTTGAAGCAGCGCTAGAACTTTACGAAGTTGACCAACTCGGACTTGATCGGTTGGACCGCTCAATTTTGCGAGCCATCGTGGAGCGCTTCAATGGCGGGCCGGTTGGAATCTCAACTTTGGCGCTTACAGTGGGCGAAGAGGTCGAGACGGTGGAAGCGGTTTGTGAGCCATTTTTAGTCCGCACCGGCTTGTTGTTACGCACCCCTAGAGGACGGGTGGCCACTGAGATTGGGTGGCGACATTTGGGCTTAACCCCACCTGAGAGCCTCAACCTATTTAGCGGCGGCGAGTTCGCTTCTAGCCCCTTAGAACCCTAGACTCACCCCTCGTGTCTACGACTACTTCTACTTCTCGGCCGGGCCGCTCATTTATCGCCCTTTTGCTGATCTTTGTGGCGCTAGGTGCAGCAATGTTTATCCAAGGCGCCTCTGAGGTTCGTCTTGGTTTAGATCTTCGGGGCGGCACCAGCGTTATCTTGCAACCACGGATTTCAGCTGGCCAAGAAGGCAAAGTAACAAATGAATCTATTGATCAAGCCGTAACAATTATTCGCCAGCGAGTTAACTCACTTGGTGTTGCCGAAAGTGAAGTTGTGGCCCAAGGAAGCGGTACCAACCGACAAATTTTGATCTCTGTTCCAGGGGAATCTGGTGAGCGAGTTGTCGAATTAGTTGGCCAAACTGCTGAGTTACGTTTTCGCCAAGTTCTGGCAACCGGTGGCGCAGTAGAAGTACCACCAGCACCTGCACCAGCACCAGCAGATTCAACTACTGCAACACCTGCAGCAACTCCATCGGGATCAACTTCTAAACTTTCTAAGAGCGCACCTTATTCTGCAGATCCAGCACCGATTGTTACGCCAAAAGCAAGTACACCTGCGCCTGCACCTGCATCAACTCCAGAGAGTGATGCGCAAACTCAAGCAGTTACTGCCGCGGGAGAAATACTTTCACAACAATTTGCAGCATTAGATTGCACAAAAGAGGAATCAACAAGAGGTGGCGGAGGAGATTCCCCAGAGTTACCGTTGGTTACTTGTGATCGTGATGGAAGTGCCCGTTATGTTTTGGGGCCTGCTGAAGTTCTTGGTACTCAAGTAAAAAATGCATCAGCGGCAATTGATCAAGAAGGTAGCGGTGGCTGGTTCGTATCTCTTGATTTTAATAAAGAGGGCAGTGGGCAATTTAGTGCGGTCACCCAGCGAGTAGTTTCACTTACCGCTCCACAAAATCAAGTAGCGATTGTGCTTGACGGTCTCGTAGTTTCAGCGCCAAGAATTATCAGTGCCATTACCGGTGGAAGCGCGCAGATTACTGGTGACTTTACTCAGCAAGAAGCGAGTGATTTAGCAAATGTTTTGAAATACGGATCATTACCTCTGGCTTTTGACAGAGGTGAAATTCAACAAGTCTCACCAACACTGGGAACTGATCAATTGCGGGCGGGACTTCTCGCCGGTGGTTTAGGTCTGATTCTCGTGGTTATTTACTCACTCTTGTATTACCGAGCCTTGGGATTGGTAACTATTGGCTCACTCGGCTTAGCCGCTTTAATGCTTTACATGACAGTTGTGGTGTTGGGTGAGAACATCGGATTCACATTGACATTGGCTGGTATCGCTGGAGCAATTGTGGCGATCGGTATTACCGCGGATTCATTTATTATTTACTTTGAACGTCTCAGAGATGAAATCCGAGAAGGCAGATCTTTACGCTCTGCTGTTGAAATGGGATGGCAACGTGCGCGCAGAACCATCATCATCTCAGATATTGTTTCGTTGATTGCAGCACTTTTGCTATATATCTTCGCAATTGGAAATGTGCGCGGTTTTGCTTTTGCTCTTGGATTAACAACTTTGATCGATTTAATTATCGTTTTCTTATTTACCAAACCGATTATCACCGTTCTGGCAAATCTTAAATTCTTCCGCGACGGCAATCCAATGTCAGGTCTAAATGCCCACAAGGTTCCAGGTGCTGTTAATTCAGCTAAAAATGAGAAAGGGAGCAGTTAAATGAATTCCAAACTTTCTTTCGGAGATCGTTTATACCGTGGCGAAAAGTCCTTCAATTTTATTGAGAACCGTCGTAGATGGTATGGACTCTCTGCCTTTTTAATTATCACCTCCTCACTCGCGCTCGGATTGCAAGGATTACATTTAGGTATCGAATTTAAAGGTGGATCAGAATTTATAGTTAATAAAGCTGGCGTGAGTGTGCCAGATGCACGAGCAGCCATGAACAAAGCGAATGTGCCAGGAGATCCAATTATTCAAACAATTGGCTCCGATAAAGTCCGAATCCAAACTGGTGTGCTCACCAGCGTCGAGTCAACTCGAGTTGCTGATGTTTTATCATCATCATTCTCAGTTCCTAAAAATGAAATTGATACCCGTTTAGTTGGTCCATCATGGGGTAAAGAGATCACCAGGAAAGCTTTAACCGCATTGGTGGTATTCCTCTTTGCAATTATCATCTTTTTATCGATCGCATTTGAGCCGAAAATGGCGGTTGCCGCGATAATCGCGTTATTCCATGACGTCTGGATTACGGTCGGAATTTATTCTTTGATTGGTTTCGAAGTAACGCCAGCGACGGTAATTGGTTTCTTAACTATTTTAGGTTATTCACTTTATGACACAGTAGTAGTTTTTGATAAGGTGCGTGAAAACACGCGCGGAATAGCCGGTGGCTCAAGATTGACTTACTCTGCTGCTGCAAACTTGGCAGTGAATCAAACATTGATCCGCTCAATTAATACCTCAGTTGTTGCGCTGCTACCGGTTGGTTCAATTTTGTTTATCGGTACTGGCGTGCTCGGATCAGGCCCACTAAAGGATTTATCACTTGCGTTGTTTATTGGCTTAACTGTCGGCACGTACTCCTCTATCTTCGTGGCCACACCATTTTTGGCTGCGATGCGCGAGCGCGAACCAGCGATGAAAGCCTTGTCAAAGAGGGTTAATGCTCGCACCGGAAAGAACGATTCAGCAGCCGGTGCTGTTGCAACGGCTGCTGCATCAGCTACCGGTGAGCGTGGGCCGCGCAATCAACCTAAGCGGAAGAAAGCCAAAAAACGCAAGTAGGGGCAGGTAACCGTAGGCTGTCTGCATGAGTTCGACCCTGATTTCGCCGTTACTGTCGATTATCGATGCGAATAAAAAAGAACGCGCTGATATTGAACGTGCTTACGAAACTGCAGAAAAGGCGCATCTAGGTCAAAGTCGCAAATCTGGCGAGGAGTACATCTCCCATCCGGTTGCCGTTGCCCAAATTTTGGCAGAGTTGGGTATGGGTTCATCAACCATAATCGCTGCTTTGTTGCATGACACCGTTGAAGATACTTCATATTCAATTGAACAGTTGCGCACTAATTTTGGTGGAGAGGTAGCAGATCTTGTTGATGGAGTAACTAAATTAGATCGCGTCACATATGGGCCAGATGCCGAAGCTGAAACTGTACGAAAAATGGTTGTTGCAATGTCTAAAGACATTCGAGTTCTGGTCATCAAATTAGCCGATCGATTGCACAATGCACGTACTTGGGAATTTCTGAGTCCCGACACCGCAATTCGTAAAGCCCGCGAAACTTTGGATATGTATGCACCACTTGCCCATCGATTGGGTATGAACACAATTAAGTGGGAACTCGAAGATATCTCCTTTAAGACTTTAGAACCTAAAAAATATGAAGAGATCTGTCGTTTGGTAGTTGATCGCGAATCGATTCGTGGGGAGTATGCAAATGATGTAATTGTGGAGATTAAAAGAGAGTTGAAAGAGGCAGAAATAAAAGCCGAAGTA
The DNA here is from genome assembly GCA_005786885.1 of Actinomycetota bacterium. Taxonomy (GTDB): domain Bacteria; phylum Actinomycetota; class Actinomycetes; order Nanopelagicales; family Nanopelagicaceae; genus UBA3012. The sequence goes on from SYCR01000018.1 coordinate 17,348, forward strand.
ACTGGGCGCTTCAAACATTATTATTCGATCTACCAAAAAATGGTGATGCGTGGCCGTGAGTTTAATGAAATTTATGATCTAACTGGAGTTAGAGTATTAGTAGAGGATGTTAAAGATTGTTATGGAGCGCTAGGTGTTATCCATGCACATTGGAATCCAGTTCCAGGCAGATTTAAAGATTACATTGCAATGCCCAAATTCAATCTTTATCAATCTCTGCACACAACTGTAATTGGACCAGAGGGTAAAGCCGTCGAAATTCAGATTAGAACCAAAGATATGCACGCACGCGCGGAGTTCGGAATTGCCGCCCACTGGAAATATAAAAAAGGGAAGAGCACTAATGAAATGGCTGGTGCTAATACCGATGCAAACATGGCCTGGTTGAAGCAACTACAAGAATGGCAACAAGAGACCAAAGATGCCGAAGAGTTTTTGGAATCATTAAGGTTTGATTTAGGAACTCCAGAGGTTTTTATCTTTACGCCAAAAGGAAGGGTTTTAGCGCTTCCCTCCGGATCAACTCCGGTTGATTTTGCTTACGCAGTACATACTGAAGTTGGACGACGGTGCATAGGTGCGAAAGTAAATGGAAAACTTGTCACCCTAGGCACTCCATTGGTCAATGGCGATGTCGTTGAAATTTTGACAAATAAGTCAGAAAACGCCGGGCCAAGTCACGATTGGTTAAATTTTGTAAAAAGTCCACGTGCTCGCTCAAAAATCAAGGCTTGGTTTTCCAAGGAACGTAGAGAAGAAGCGATCGATGCTGGCAAGGAATCAATTGCCCGGCAACTTCGAAAACAAGATCTACCTTTGCAAAAGATTTTGACTGGCCATGCTCTGCTGGA
>SYCR01000080.1:0-7209 GCA_005786885.1 Actinomycetota bacterium
CATAACGCAAAGTTGCACTATGCGAGTAAGAGTTTCCGATCCACTCAGGTATCAGTGAATCATCACTAACCGAGTTGAGCCATGTTGCAACTGCAATGTCATAACTTGCTGTAGTTCTATACGCCTCTATTGCAAAATGTCTCCGTAATTTCTCATCTGTTCCACCTTGTGAAATAGCCGCAACAATTTGTGGATATTGACTTGGCGAAACCACTACTGCAACTGAAGGGTGATTTTTTGCGGCTCCTCGAACCATGCTGGGTCCGCCAATATCAATCTGTTCAATGCACTCATCAATTGATGCACCACTCTTTACCGTCTTAACAAACGGATACAAATTAACTACAACTAAATCAAAAGGAGCTATTTTTAACTCCGCCAACTGTTCAACATGGGCTGGCAATCTAAGATCACCCAAAATTCCGGCGTGAATAATTGGATGTAATGTTTTTACTCTTCCATCAAGTGATTCTGGGAATCCAGTTAATTCTTCAACTTTAACTACTGGGACGCCGGCATTAGCAATAGTCGCCGCAGTCGACCCAGTAGAAACAATCTCAACTCCTTGGGCATGTAGTTCGGTCGCAAACTCAATTAATCCACTTTTGTCGTAAACGCTTATGAGTGCTCGTTTAATTGGTCGCTTCATGCTTGCTCCTCACTCTTCATGACTAATTCTTTAATCGTCTCTACAAGAATTTTTCGTTCCTCTATTTTAATCCGTTCATGTAACTCTACTTGCGTATCACCTTTGTGTATTTCAACAATTGCTTGCTTAATAATCTGACCTGTATCTACTCCTTCATCTACAAAATGCACAGTCGCACCGGTCACTTCCACGCCGGCGGCCATTGCATCTGCCACTGCATGGGCTCCGGGGAATGCCGGCAGTAACGCTGGATGGGTATTAATAGTCTGGAATTTGTTTACAAAATCTGGCGAGAGAATCCGCATAAATCCAGCGCTAACAACTAACCATGGTTTCGAGGCATCAACTTCGTCGATCAGTGCACGATTCCACTCTGATCGATTCGCAAAAGCCTTCACCGTTAATGTGACTGTGGGAATTCCCGCTTGCTCAGCCCTATTAAGCACACCTGCATCAGGTTGATCGCTAATAACTTTCTCAATTTTAATTAAACCAGTGAGAACTCCATTTAATTGTGCGTCAAATACTGCTTGAGCAACTGATCCATTACCTGATGCCATAACCACTACAGATTTAATTTGATTGATTGGCATTACTTCGCACTTTCTTTATTCCCAGAAATATTCCGGCACCAATTCCAGCTTCCAACAAATAGACCAGTGGAAAGATCCAAAGTGAAGGTCCCACAACAGATAGTCGCTCACCAAGCAAAGTTCCATTGCTAAGGAAATTAATCAATGCAAGGAACATCGCACTGATAACTAGCACTATCGGGAGAGCTAATAAATCATCTGCTCTCTCTGTTTTCTCCATCAAAAGGGCTATCGTGAATCCGGCTCCAATTCCTAAGAGCACTCCAATAAATAAAAATTTATTTGTGTTTGTTGGTATGGCTGCTAGTAACGGAAAAGCCGGAATCTCACCGATTCGATGAACTGCAGGATTCACGAGAGTTCCAGAACCAATTGCAAAACCCGGTCCTAATAAGTAGGCCAAAGATGAAACAGCCATATTTGGGATTGTGGCGATAACTAATATGAGTAAGAGAATTCCACCAAAAATTCCAGGCTGCAATACCGTTATCAGATTACTGAGTACTGAAAAATGAAGAGCTAAAGATACTGAGAAAAAAAGCAATGAGATTCCTAGAAGCATTCCTAAGACAATTAAAAGTATCCGAAGAACCTGATCAAAATAAGAATTATTTTTAAATAGTTGTTGTGACTGGGACAAACTAGCTATTCCTAAGAGTGCAACAACAGATATTGGCGCAACATACCATCTAGGTGTGATAGAAAAATTACCACTGTTTAAACTGAGGACAATTAAAATTAAGAGATATGAAATTCCCAATGAGAGAACTGACTGTCTAAATTGTGTGCCTTTTAATTCTGAACGCAACCTACGAAGTGCACCTCGAAAAACTATGATCGGAAAAAGAAGTGCGCCGAGTGGTATGAAGGAGAGGGATCCAGGTAAACCAGAAGGTGGAAGTGCTAGTGAAAAAGTAATGTGATGGACTCCAAGCCAAATCCAAACACCACCTCGAAGTGCATCAGTCACAACTCCGGTGTCAGAACCAGCTGTTGCCCAAGCCATCAGCACAATCAAAGCAATAGGAATATATGAAGTTAGCGCTGCACGCACTGCTTCCGTGGCGCCGGCAAATAGCGGGCGCAACATTAATTACTTTCCGAGGATTGAGCGCAAAAGTTGAGCACTTTCACTTGGCGTCACACCAACACGAACTCCGACTGCCTCGAGGGCATCACGCTTTGCTGCAGCTGTACCCGAAGAACCTGAAACAATTGCACCTGCATGTCCCATAGTTTTTCCTTCAGGGGCAGTGAAGCCAGCCACGTATCCCACTACCGGTTTCGTCACATACTCTTTAATGAATGCTGCAGCACGCTCTTCAGCGTCGCCACCAATTTCACCGATCATCACAATTGCTTTTGTGTCTGGGTCATCTTGAAATGCACGTAAGCAATCTATGTGGGTAGTTCCGACAACTGGATCTCCGCCAATTCCCACAGCTGTTGAGAAACCAATATCTCTTAACTCATACATCATCTGATAGGTAAGAGTTCCTGATTTTGAAACTAAACCTATTGGGCCAGGGCCAGTGATGTCTGCGGGAATAATTCCCACATTTGATTTACCTGGGCTAATCAAGCCAGGACAGTTTGGGCCAATCAATCGTGATTCTCCAGATTTTTGCGCATATGCAAAAAATTCAGTTGTGTCATGTACTGGCACTCCTTCAGTAATCACAACAATCAGCGCGACTTCAGCATCAACAGCGTCAATGACCGCAGCTTTCGTAAATTTAGCAGGAACGAAAATAACTGAAGTGTCAGCCTTTGTTGCGGCAATTGCCTCACTTGCACTGTTGAAAACAGGAATAGCTAACCCGTCAAAATCGACGACCTGTCCACCCTTTCCTGGAGTAACTCCACCAACAACTTTTGTGCCAGATGCAAGCATTCTTTTAGTGTGCTTACTTCCCTCAGATCCAGTCATTCCATGTACAAGAACGCGACTGTTCTCATTTAAGAAAATTGCCATTTACTTTGCCACCCCACTTGAAGAACTTGCTAATTCGGCAGCTCGACTCGCTGCTCCATCCATTGTGTCTAATTGCTGAATGAGTGGATGAGCTGCCTCATTAAGAATTAGGCGACCTTCTGCAACATTGTTTCCATCTAATCGAACAACTATTGGTTTGGCTGCCTTAGGTCCAAGAATTTCAAGTGCTTGCAAAATTCCATTAGCTACGGCATCGCACGAAGTTATGCCACCAAAAACATTTACAAAAACACTTTTTACATCTTTATCACCAAGAATAATTGATAATCCGTCCGCCATAACTTGGGCAGAGGCTCCACCACCAATATCAAGGAAGTTTGCTGGTTTTACTCCGCCAAATTTTTCACCTGCGTAAGCCACCACATCTAGTGTGCTCATAACAAGTCCTGCACCATTTCCGATGATGCCTACTTCACCATCAAGTTTTACATAGTTCAAATCTTTTTCTTTTGCTAAAGCTTCAAGTGGATCCGCCGCATCGTGATCAACTAGGGCTTCATGATCAGCATGTCTAAAAATTGCATTATTATCAAAAGTAACTTTTCCATCAAGTGCAATTATTTTTCCATCATTAGTTTTCACAAGTGGGTTAATTTCCACCAAAGTCGCATCCTCTGCCACAAAACATTTCCATAGGTTAAGCAATACTGTTGCAACGCTCTCTCTAATATCTGCTGGGAAATCTGCTTGCGTTGCGATTGCCATCGCTAGGTCTTGGTCAATTCCCTTAAGTGGATCTACTAATACTTTCGCAAGTTTTTCTGGAGTCTTATGTGCAACCTCTTCGATATCCATTCCGCCAGAAACTGAAGCCATAACTAAAAAGGAACGCTGAGCCCTGTCCAACAAAATTGCCAAGTAATACTCAGAATCTATTGGTGCAGCCTGGGCAACCATTACGGCATTTACGCGATGGCCTTTGATATCCATTCCAAGAATTGCACTTGCTTTTTCAAAAGCCTCATCTGAATTTTCAGCGACTTTAACTCCGCCAGCTTTTCCACGGCCACCAGTTTTAACTTGAGCTTTGATTACAACACGGCCACCAATTGTTTTTGCTGCAGACCGCGCATCTTCTGGGGTGCGAGCCACTTGAGCTGGCAGTACCGGAATACCGTGAGCTTCAAAAAGGTCGCGCGCTTGATATTCAAATAAATCCATGTAACCCCCTGTGTTAAATCCTAGTGATTTGCTAACGCGCTTTTTAACCATTCAGCAATTTCGGTTGTCGAGGCGCCCGGAGTAAAAATCTGAGCGACTCCTATCTCTTTCAATTTCGCGATATCCCCATCTGAGATGATCCCTCCACCAAATACCAAAATTGGCTGTGACTCAAGTAACTCCATGATTCGCGCAAAGATTGTTAAGTGTGCCCCAGATAGGACTGATAGCCCGATTGCGTCTGCATCTTCTTGACGCGCAGTTGCAACGATCTCTTCTGGTGATTGATGAAGACCGGTGTAGATAACTTCGCATCCAGCATCTCGCAAAGCTCGGGCAACTACTTTCGCACCCCGATCGTGGCCATCTAGGCCAGCTTTTGCGACAACTACTCTGATCGCCATAGGTCTACCGTCCCACGAGTGGGTTGAGGTAGTCCAATCGTGTGGGATTAATCAGATTTTTTCAACGGGGGCGTACCGCAGCAATAAGCGGCGATCTCCATATGTGCCAAAATTTATGGTGGCTTCAGCCTTGTCTGCTGCTCCAGTTAGCGCAATTACAGTGCCCATCCCAAATGTTTGATGGAGTACGCGGTCGCCAATTTCTAAATCTAAATTTGTATTTGGGTCATTTTTATCTCTAGAAGATATTCGCTTTCCAGTCGGTGTGACTTTTGGATTTGGTTTTGAGTTAAATCGAACTTCAGGAGCTTTCCATTCAATTATCTCTTCTGGGATTTCACTTAAGAATCTTGACGGGGAATTATAAGTTGGGGATCCAAATGCAAAACGGGTACTGGCTCGAGATAAATACAGATTTTTTCGAGCGCGAGTTAATCCAACATATGCAAGTCTGCGTTCTTCTTCGATCTCAATTGGATCACCTAATGATCTGGAATGTGGAAAGACATTTTCTTCCATGCCAGTTAAGAAAACTGTTGGAAACTCTAAACCTTTAGCAGTATGCAAAGTCATTAAGGTAACTACTCCACCATGGTCTTCACCATCAGGAATTTGGTCTGAATCCGCAACAAGTGAAACTCTTTCCAAAAAGCCAACGATAGAAACTTCTTCGCCTTCCAATCGCTCATCCTCTTCATACTCCTGAGCAACTGCAACTAACTCTTGCAAATTCTCAAGACGTGCTTCATCTTGTGGATCTTCGCTATCTGATAACTCTTCGTCAAGTTTGCTTTGTTCAAGTACCGCTTCAGCTATCACTGAGGGGCGCACATTTGCTTCAACCAATTCACGCAATGAAAGCATTAATTGCGCAAAACCTTCAATTGCGGCTGTTGCCCTAGCGGTCGCACCGGGCGCAGCTTTTGCAGTTAATAGAGCATCCCAAAGTGGAATTCCCATCTGTTCTAAACCATCGATTGCTTTGTCGCCGATTCCTCTTTTGGGAGTGTTAATAATTCGACGCAATGAGATCTCGTCATAAGGATTTGCTAAAACTCTTAAATATGCAAGAAAATCTCTAACTTCCTTGCGCTCATAAAAACGAACTCCCCCGACAACTTTATATGGCAATGTATTTCGCATAAAAACTTCTTCAAAAGCACGGGATTGCGAGTTTGTTCGATAGAAAATTGCAGTATCGCCAGGCTGGGAAACATTTTCACTTTGCAAACGGAATATTTCATTGATAACAAACTCTGCTTCATCACGTTCATCTTCAGCAACGTATCCGGTTATTAACGCCCCGTCACCAGAATCCGACCAAAGATTTTTAGCTTTACGGCTAGCATTATTTGTGATGACTGCATTTGCAGCACTTAAGATATTTTGAGTTGATCGATAATTTTGCTCAAGCAAAATAGTGCGCGCAGAAGGATAATCTTTTTCGAATTGCAAGATATTTCTGATTGTTGCGCCTCTAAATGCATAAATAGATTGATCGGCGTCACCTACAACACATAGTTCAGCTGGTTGGATGCCGTCGGCCGTAGTTCCAACCAACTCGCGAACCAAAATGTATTGGGCATGGTTTGTATCTTGATACTCATCGACTAATACATGTCTGAAGCGTGAGCGATATCTGGCTTTAGCCTCAGGAAATCTTTGAAGAACTTCAACTGTTTTTAGTATTAAATCATCAAAATCAAAAGCATTGGCATCACGCAAACGTTTTTGATAAATACCGTAACATTCTGCAACAACTTCTTCGATATGTGTTTTTGCTTGATTTGTGTAATCTGCGGGTCCGATCAATTCATTTTTTGCATTACTGATCAGTGCTGCAATTTGGCGTGGTGGGTAACGCTTTGGATCTAAATTTAAATCTCTTCCAATCAATGTAACTAATCGGACGCTGTCTGCTTGATCATAAATTGAAAAAGATGAAGAGAATTCAGCGATTGACGCTTCTTGCCGTAAAATTCTTACGCAAGCAGAGTGGAATGTTGTGACCCACATTGATCTAGCTCTTGGCCCAACTAATGTTGCTACGCGTTCGCGCATTTCACCCGCGGCTTTATTTGTAAAAGTAATTGCCATCACTTCATATGGAGCAACTCCACATTCAGCAAGCAAGTAAGCAATCCGATTGGTGAGAACGCGCGTTTTCCCAGAGCCTGCTCCTGCCACAATCAACAAAGGAGAACCTGAGTGAACCACCGCATCACGTTGTGAAGGGTTTAATCCATCAAGGAATGGGCTATTCCCGGTCTCATCACTCATAATGTACGAGCCTAGCCATAAGAGCCGTCAAGGAGATGTCATGCCACCGATCGACGATAGTGAAATCAAACGCGTACTAGTCATTAGTGCCCACCCCGATGACTCTGACTTTGGAGCATCCGGAAC
>SYCR01000081.1:0-3132 GCA_005786885.1 Actinomycetota bacterium
AACTGCAATCGCAACTGGTGAACATGAGTACACCCGTTACGGATTCCAGCAATTGCTTGATGCTCGTGGTGCAGAAATCTTGCAACCAGATATTCAATGGTGTGGTGGATTAACTGAAACCAAAAAGATTTGCGCCATGGCCTCTGCTCAAGCTATTCCAGTAATTCCACACGGTGGTGGATTGCGCCATTGGGATCTTCATTTGATTTTTGCTGAAGTTGGTATTCCCTATGCGGAGTACTTCATCTTTGGTGAAAACAATAAGCCAAACCCTGATCCAATTTTCACTGGAACCCATGCACCGATTGATGGTTGGTTCACGCCTCCCCCAGGAATTGGAGCAGGTGTTGACTTTACGGATAACGCTCATGATTACCTTTATGAGGTAACTGGAGATCTTCCTAGATAGTTTATTAGCTAGCGCTTTGGTGGTGAGACTTAACTGGACTTACCACCAAAGACTTAGCAATCTTTGAGCTTGCTTCTTCTAGAACGGCTAAAACTCGGTCTCGATTGATTTCATCTTTCAAGTCGCTCGGCATAGAAATACTTATGGCTCCGAGAGTTTGACCAGTGATATTTTTAAATGGCATTGCAAAACAAACAACGCCCGGTGTGTACTCTTCGTTGTCAAAAGCAAAAGAATTTTCTCGCGCAGAATGTAAATTCGAAATTAATCCATCAATCGAAGTTAAAGAGTTTGGTGTGTAAGGCTTAAATTCAACATCAGAGAATTTCGCAATTACATCATCATCAGAATTAGTAGACAAAATTGCTTTACCTAAAGCCGTCGCATGAGCGGGTAATCGGGCTCCAATTCTTGATTGAATATTTAAATCTTTTCTAAATTGCATTTTGCTTAGGTAAACAACATCCTTGCCATCTAGAAGTGCAAGCTGCACCACTTCATTTAATTCTTCACCAGCCCATTTCATCAACGGTCTAGCTACATGGATTACTTCAGAGCTACGGAGAGCGGCTTGTCCAATTTCAAAAACTTTTACACCCAACCGGAAACGTTTTCCTTCTTGCAGTAAATAACTAGTTTCAACCATGGAATGTAGTAGCTCATGGACACTGCTTTTTGGTAAGTCAAGGATTCGCCCGACTTCGGAAATGGAAAGGCCGAGCGGGTATTCACGTAATAAATCCAAGATCTGCATCACTCTTGTTGCAGATTTGACCTCTGCCATGGTTGAGCCTCCTGTGCACAAGTACACAGGCTGGGAATGTTAGAAGCAACACTTTGGAGATAATATTTCGGTAACGATTAGAAATTGTGTTCAGATAAGTGGATATTCTCAGGATTGAAACTGGGCATGCGGAGTATCCGGTAGATTTCCTCCCGGAGGGCTCGCATAGCGGCCGAGTGCACCGGTCTTGAAAACCGGCAAACGAAAGTTTCGTGGGTTCAAATCCCACGCCCTCCGCCATTTTTACGCTCAACTGTGGGAAAACTCATACATATATATAGGCCAATTTGGCCTTCTGGTATGGCGCTTCTGTGAAGCCTTAGCGGAAAATAGTTCCATCAACTTTATAAGTTGGCAGTTAGGTGGAATTTATGGCTGGGGTAAGAGCTGAAGGTCGGCCAAGTATTGAAGAGCGCACCCTTCGAGTTGATCGTTGGTGGTTGCAACCTGCAATAACTGTTTTTGTTCTTGTCTCATTCATTATTTACGCAACATTTCGCGCATTTGAAAATGGATATTACTTTGTTGAGTCCTCACATTTAATTTCTCCATTTTATTCTCCATGCCTGTCTGCCTCATGTGAACCCGGCGCTCAATTATTTGGAGTTGTAGCACCTCAAAGTATTTTGGGATTTGGATTATCACCAGCGTTATTAATTTTGATTTTCCCACTGGGTTTTAGATTAACTTGTTACTACTATCGAAAATCTTATTACCGTTCATTTTGGATGTCACCACCAGCATGTGCAGTTGCAGAACCACATAAGAAATACACAGGTGAAACCCGGGCACCTTTAATTTTGCAAAACGGTCACCGTTGGTTCTTCTTGGCTGGTTTAGTATTTAACATAATTCTTACTTACGATGCATTAATTTCTTTCCGACATGAAGATGGATCGTTTGGTATGAGCGTTGGAACATTAGTTTTATTAACAAATGCAACTTTGCTTTGGCTTTATTCACTGTCTTGCCATACCTGCCGACATATAATGGGTGGAAGACTCCGCCACTTTTCGAAACATCCAGTCCGATACAAAGGATGGACAATAGTTTCTAAGTTGAATCACTACCATCCGGTTTTTGCATGGATCTCGCTTTTCGGTGTGGCACTTACAGATGTATATGTACGTTTCGTTGCAACCGGTGCAATTACTAACTACTACTTCTTTTAGAGAGTTGAGATGACTAATACTGATATCGAACGCTACTCATACGATGTAGTTGTAATAGGTGCGGGTGGTGCCGGGTTACGTGCTGCAGTAGAAGCGCGTGAAGCTGGTTTCCGTGTTGCGGTTATTTGCAAATCACTTTTTGGCAAAGCCCACACCGTTATGGCAGAAGGTGGAATCGCCGCCGCCATGGGAAATGTGAATAGCAGCGATAATTGGCAAGTACATTTCCGCGACACAATGCGTGGTGGAAAATTTTTAAACAACTGGCGCATGGCTGAATTACATGCAAAAGAGTCACCAGAGCGTGTTTGGGAACTTGAAATGTGGGGTGCACTTTTTGACCGCACAAAAGAAGGAAAGATTTCACAAAGAAACTTCGGTGGACATGAGTATCCACGACTTGCACACGTTGGAGATCGCACCGGTCTTGAGTTAATTCGCACAATGCAACAACACATAGTCGCATTGCAACAAAAAGATGCGAAAGAGTATGGCGATGCCGAAATCAACTTAAAGGTTTTCGCTGAAGTAACAATTACCGATGTCCTTATCGATAATGGTGTCGCAACTGGTGTTTATGGCTATCGGCGTGAAACCGGTAGTGAAATTCTTTTTGAGGCACCTGCAGTTGTATTGGCAACAGGTGGAATTGGAAAATCATTTAAAGTTACCAGTAACTCATGGGAAGGAACCGGCGACGGTCACGCTCTTGCACTTCGCGCTGGTGGAAAATTAATAGATATGGAGTTCGTCCAATTCCATCCAAC
>SYCR01000082.1:0-5338 GCA_005786885.1 Actinomycetota bacterium
CAATTGATGAGTTCTATTCCAGTGCAATTTGGAGTGGATTTCTCATATTCATGGGCGCTAATTGGCAGTGCGAGTTATCTGTTAATTTCTGGTGCTGCGGCCGCAATATTGTTTAAGCGCCGAGATGTGGTTAATTAGCAGTTAATCAGGACACAGCCTCTAAATTCTTTAAATAACAGAGTTTTCTAAAGTTGCTCATTTATCCTAAAGCCATTCGTCACTGCCTGAACTTCCCTAAAGCAGCGACAAGGGGGAATTGTGTTTTCTAGCCGTAGAGCAGCCACTCTTCTGGCCTGCCTTTTGGCCTTTACCTTTGTTGCCACCCCAATAGAAGCACAATCAGCAACACGTAAACCAACTCTTGCGGAAATTAAAGCAGCGAAAGCAAAAGAAATCGCCAAAGCGAATGAAGCTGCGAAAGCTAAAGCGAAATTGGCTGCGGCGGCTAATCAATTAAAAGCTCTAACGATTAAATCAAATGCAGCCCGGGCGATTTATCTTAGAGAACAAGCCGAACTTAATATTGCTACCGCAAAAGCGGAAAAGGCTGCCAAGAAAGAGAAAGCGGCAATTGTTGCAGTTGCTGATGCAAATATGAGAATTGGCAAAATGGCAGCAAATGCTTACATCATGGGTTCTGGGTTTACTGATTTTGATTCTGTGCTTAGCGCAAATGGACCACAAGATTTAGCGGATCGACTTTCAATTCTTGATGCGCTTGGTGAAGGAAATACTGAAGTACTTTCGAGATTAAAAGTTGCTCAGACTGCAGCAGAAGAAGCTAAAGAGGAAGCCGATGCAGCAAGAGCCGAGCAAGCTGTGGCCACTGCTCGCGTGGCTGCTGCGAAGAAAATTGCTGATGAAGCAAAAGCTCAGCAACAAGTGGAAGTAAATAAATTAGAGAAAATTCAAGCGAAGATTATTAGAGAATTATCAAGTGCACGCAAAAAACGAGTGACCTTAGAACAACAAAGGCAGTTAGCGATACTCGAGGAAGAGTTAGCAAATCGTGCTGGCCAAACAACTGGACAAGCAAAAATCTGGCCAGCAAATGGTGTTGGTTTCGATGCGGGACGAACCAGTATTCGAACAAACGAAAATCAAAGAAGTGCAGCGGTTGCATTTGCAAAGAAGCAAGTTCTCGCACGTAAGCCTTATGTGTGGGGAGATGAGGGTCCAAATGCTTTTGATTGTTCTGGGTTGGTCTTTGCAGCGTATAGATCTGCTGGTTTGGATTGGACTCAGTGGGATCGTGTTAACTCTAGAATTTATTACAGCTGGACCAAACGAGTTCCTTTGAGTGAACTTGTTCCTGGAGATTTAGTTTTTTACTCATACAAAGCCAACATCAGTACCATCCACCACATCACAATTTATGCTGGAAACGGAATGATGTGGGAAGCCCACAACACCAAAAAAGGTTTGTTATTTAGTTCTATCTACTCAATTCCGGGATTGATCCCGTTTGGTGGACGGGTATAGTCATTTGAAGTAAATTTCTCTATAGTTTGCACGGCGACTTTTGGTCCACTAACCCAAATAGGAGTATCTAAAGTGAAAATTATTGATGTGAAATTTGCTGGCTTGAAAGGTGCAACCCCTAAAGGCGGTTGGACTGAGGAGTTAAAACCAGACAGCGTTGTTCACACTTTAATTTCTGTTAAAACAGATTCAGGCACAGTAGGTGTTGGCACTGTTTTCACAAGTGCAAATTTAGTAGCCGCCTCACTAGAAGTTTTAAAGCCACTTTTAATCGGTGAGAGTGCAGTAGAACCTGAGCGAGTTAGTGAAAAACTACACCAAAACACATTCTGGCTCGGTCGTGGTGGTTCCATCACCCACACAATTAGCGGAATTGATATTGCGTTATGGGATATCTTTGGAAAGATTACTGGCCAACCAATTGGTCGTTTCTTTGGTGGAAGATTGCGCGAAAAAGTAATGCCTTACGCATCGCTTTTGATGGATGAACCCAAAATCATGAATGCGAATTTAACTGAATTAAGAGGACAAGGATTTAAAGCCTTCAAAATTGGTTGGGGAACATTTGGTCGAATCGACACCGCCAATGACGAACTACTGGTTAAAAGTGCGCGCCAAGCAATCGGCGATGATTGTTTCTTGGCAGTAGATGCAGGCGGAAGCGACGCATACTGGCGTGGAAATCTTCGCTGGGCAATCAATGCTTCAAAGATGCTCGCTGATTACAACGTTGGTTGGTTTGAAGAAGCGCTAAGACCTGATGATTTGGCTGACTTTGTTGAGTTGCGCAAGCAATCGCCAGTGCCAATTTCTGGCTGTGAAGTTTTGACCCGCCGACAAAGTTTTACCCCATTTATTACTGAACGTGCTTTTGACATTATTCAACCTGATGTTACGAAGGTTGGTGGAATTGGCGAATTCCGAAGAATCGCAGCGATGGCTGATGAGTATGCAATTCGCGTAATTCCACATGGCTGGAATACCGCAATCGGCTTGGCAGTTGATTTACAACTTTCATCAGCAATTCTCACTGCCGAAAAAGTTGAGTATTGCACTGGCTCGGCATATGTTGATGACTTAGCAACAGAGCCTTGGAAATTAGACAAAGATGGATTGCTCGAGATTCCAACCAAACCTGGAATTGGATTTGAATTAGATCCAGACAAAGTCGAGAAGTACAGCGGCGTGCGTGGATTTTTAGATTAAATCATGATGAATGATGCACGTAGAGCAGCACGGAATGCTCTCGCGCATTTTGAACCGGGAGATCGAATTCTGCTGGCAGTATCAGGTGGGGCTGATTCACTTTTGTTAGCGGCAGCAACAAATCTTGAAGCAAGTAAAGTTGGTATTCAGTTGAATGCACTTGTTGTAGACCATCAATTACAAAAAGATTCAAAGCAAGTGGCATTAACCGCTCAAAAAAAATTAGTTGAGTTTGGAATTACAGAAGTAAATGTTACTCAAGTTTTAGTTAATGAAGATGTAGGCAATGGGGGATTAGAGGCAGCAGCAAGACGTGCGCGTTATGACGCTCTTGATGTGGAGGCAGATCGAATTGGTGCGGTTGCAATTTTTTTAGGTCACACAGAAGATGATTTAGCAGAAACGGTTTTACTTGGTTTGGCACGCGGATCAGGCACTCGTTCACTTTCAGGAATGGCATTTCAAGTTGGCAGGTATGTGCGACCTTTCCTTGAATTAACTAGAGCCCAAGTGTTAGCCGCATGCCAACAGAGTGGAATTGAATATTGGAGTGATCCTCACAATCAAGAGATGAGTTTTGCTCGAGTGCGGGTGCGAAATGAAATCTTGCCAATTATGGAAAAAGAGATTGGCCCCGGAATTTCCAAAGCTCTAGCGCGTACTTCTCGAATCCTGCGCGAGGACGCCGACGCTCTTGATTTGATTGCCGGGGATCTTTTCGCCAGCCTGGCTGATCCAACTAAGATCCCGATCGAATTGATCGCAGAAGTACCGAGTGCGGTTCGAAAGCGGGTAATCAAGCGGGCGATTGAAGCCATGGACGCCCCAACCCTCACTGCTGAGCAGATCCTGGAGGTCGATGCGCTGGTCTCAGCCTGGAAAGGGCAGGGTCCGGTGGCATTAGCCGGTGGCATTACAGCCCGCCGAGATTCCGGCAGACTAACCCTCTCGAAGTAGTCAAGAGCCAGAGTAGTCAAGAGGGAGTTCACCTGTGGATCTGTCGGTAATCAAAGATGAAGTCACCAAAGTTGTCGTAACTGAAGAACAATTAAAGGTGCGCATAAATGAGATCGCTCGGAAGATCGAAAAAGATTACGAAGGAAAAGATTTGCTTCTGATTGGCGTATTAAAAGGTGCAGTAATGGCTATGGCCGATTTGTCTCGAGCAATTCAAAGACATATAGAGATGGATTGGATGGCAGTTTCCTCTTATGGTTCTGGAACAAAATCAAGCGGAGTTGTTCGAATTCTAAAAGATCTAGATTGCGATATCACTGGCCGAAATGTTTTGATTGTTGAAGATATTGTTGATACCGGGTTGACACTTTCGTGGCTCAAAGCAAATTTAGAATCGCGTGGTGCAAAAAGTGTGGAAATTTGCACGATCTTCCGCAAGCCAGATGCGGCTAAAGTAGAAGTTAATGTTAAATACATCGGATTTGATATTCCACCAGCCTTTATTGTTGGCTATGGATTGGATTTCAATGAGAAGTATCGAAATCTTTCAGTAGTCGCTGTTCTTTCACCACACATGTACTCCTAACATGATCGGAAAAGTTTTGATTAAACTTAAAAAGTATTTTAAGTCACCATTTACATGGTTGATAGTGGTGATGCTACTCGCAATTGGTTATACGCAGTTCATGAATTTAAACAAAAGTTTTAAAGTTGTAGATACATCTACTGTGCTTTCAGTGATTTCATCGCAACAAGCCGATTCAGTATTGTTAGTTGACAAAGAACAGTTGATTCGAGTTGTACTAAAAGCCGGCATACAGATTGATGGCGCTTCAAAGTTAGAGGCTTCTTACATAACTGCGCAAGAGCCTCAGATTGTTGAATTGTTAGCTAAAAATCCACCACCTAAAAAATGGAATGTGAAAGTTCCAACGCAATCTATTCTGGTTTCGCTTTTGTTTACTTTGCTCCCCTTCCTATTAATTGGTTTGATCTTCTTTTTTGTAATGAGCAGAGCACAAGGAGCCGGCAAAGCTTTTTCTTTTGGAAAATCAAGAGCCAAATTAAATTCTAAAGAAACACCTCAGACTAAATTTGAAGATGTTGCTGGCGTTGATGAAGCAATTGAAGAGTTGCGCGAAATTAAAGATTTTTTGGTCGCTCCTGAAAAGTATCAAGAGTTAGGTGCCAAAATTCCTAAAGGTGTATTGCTATATGGGCCTCCAGGCACGGGTAAAACTCTGCTGGCCAAGGCAGTAGCCGGAGAAGCGAGCGTGCCTTTTTACTCAATCTCAGGTTCAGATTTCGTCGAGATGTTTGTCGGAGTTGGTGCATCAAGAGTTCGTGACTTATTTGCGCAAGCGCGACTAAATGCCCCAGCAATAGTTTTTGTTGACGAGATTGATGCAGTGGGTCGACATCGTGGTGCTGGAATGGGTGGCGGTCACGATGAACGTGAACAGACCCTCAATCAATTATTGGTAGAGATGGATGGCTTTGAAGCAAATGGTTCAGTGATCCTTATTGCCGCAACTAACCGTCCAGATATTCTTGATCCGGCATTGCTTCGTCCAGGTCGTTTTGATCGACAAATAGCAGTTGAGCGCCCAGATTTAAAGGGACGTCATCAGATTTTAAATATTCATACGAAAAATAAACCCTTAGCTGAAGGAGTAGATTTATTGGCGCTAGC
>SYCR01000019.1:0-8520 GCA_005786885.1 Actinomycetota bacterium
AAATCAGCATGCACTTCTCCAACCAATGCCGAATGTGGCAGCGGTTCTAATGGATCTGAGTCAAGCCAATAGAGATCAGGTTGTGCATCTCGTAAATGGCGAACAATCTTTGGGTCGATGTCAGACATCGCACTAACCGGCCGTAACCGGAGCCACCCCTTAACCAACAATTTCGGTTGTCCCGGGTCCTCCGGAGTCCAACCCCACTACCGGGACTCAAAGAGACCAACTTTTCGTAGTGGAACGGCTAAATCCTAGTGCTTTTTTTGCAATCTGCGGGCTTTGGCACTGGAATAAATCTGAGCCGAAATTACGATGGCGAGAGCGATCAAGAACATGGCTGAGCCGATTACGTTGGCTTGAGCGGGCACCCCGCGAGCAGATGAGACCCAGACAAATTTAGGGAAGGTATTAACCGTTCCAGAGTTGAAGTTGGTAATGATGAAGTCATCAAAAGATAGTGAAAATGCCAGTAGAGCGGCGGCGGCAATTCCGGGAGCCACCAAAGGCAGAGTCACCCGGCGGAATGTTTGCCACTCTGTTGCGTACAAATCCCGCGCAGCTTCTTCCAACTTTGGATCCAAGGAAGCGATTCTCGCTTTTACTGTAACAACAACAAACGAGATGCAAAACATCACGTGTGCGATAACTGTTGTCCAAAAACCTGGATTGATCCCTAAATTCAAAAACATCGCAAGTAAAGAGGCTCCAAGCACAATTTCTGGAGTTGCCATCGGCAAAAAGATTAATAAATTGGTGCTAGTGCGACCACGAAAACTGTAACGCCCTAATGCAAATGCAATCATAGTTCCTAATATTGTTGAGAAAAGAGTCGCCAGGAAACCAATCTTCATTGAATTTCCAAGAGCCGCACAAACTTCTGGAGCGCCACATGGATTCAACCAATTCTTAAACGTGAATCCTTGCCAAATTAAATTTCGTTTTCCAGAATCATTAAATGAAAATGCCATTGTGTATGCAACTGGAATAAATAGATAGATGAATGCAAGTCCCGCATAAATTCGAATTAAATTTTTGGATAGCCAGCGTGTCATACCAATTCATCCGTTCCCGCTCGACGGATGTATACCGTAACTAAAATCAAAATTGCTGCCATTAAAGTGAATGAAAGAGCAGCAGCTGTTGGATAATCAACTATTCGGAAGAATCTTGAATCAATTACATTTCCAATCATTTTAGTTGTTGGATTTCCGAGAATTTGAGCGTTTACATAATCTCCGGCTGCTGGAATAAAGGTGAGCAATGTTCCGGCCACTACCCCAGGCATTGATAAGGGGAAAGTCACTCTTCTAAAGGTGGTAAATCCGTTAGCGTAAAGATCTCCTGAGGCTTCCATTAAGCGTGGATCAATTCGCTCCAAACTTGCATAAATTGGCAGAGTCATAAATGGAAGAAAGTTATAAGTCATACCGGTAACTACAGCAAATGCCGTAGCAGTAATCCGAGTATCGGGATCGATTAAGTTCAAGTTTTGCAATATTGAAATTACTGGTCCCTCAGCGCCCAAGATTTGTTTCCATGCAATTGTTCGTAGCAAGAAAGATGTAAAAAATGGCGCAATGACTAAAACTAGTAAAATGTTTTTATATTTTCCACTTTTAAATGCAATTGCATAAGCAAGTGGGTATGAAATAGCTAATGCTAAGACGGTAGCCAATAGTGCATAGAGAAAAGATCGTGAGAATTGAGCGCTATTTTCTGTAAATGCCTCCACATAGTTTTGTAGCCTAAAAGTTTGTTCGTAAGAGCCGGTCTCTCCACCTGCAACAGGAGTCTTGGTGGAAGTTTCAGCCAGATTTACTAATGGCAAAATAAAAAACATAAAAAGCCATAACAGGCCTGGCAGCAATAAAAGGTACGGCGTCCGCGTTCCAACGCGACTAGGTTTACTTGCAGTAGCTGTACCAGCGTGTGCAAATGCCATTATTCGGCTTCCGCTCCTGATAAACCTGATGTGACATCTTCATCGCCGTCTAACGCGAAAGTGAAATGTGGCTCCCAAGAAAGTGTGACCGCATCTCCCTTCCGAAGATTTGGTGCTCCACCATCATTTTGTTCAAAAATCATTAACTCTTGCTTCCAAGGCATTTCCACTTGGTATTGAGTGCTTACTCCGACGAAAGAAATGTCGGTCACAACTCCGCCTTCTAATTTATTTCCAGAGGTCGCATCTCCGACATTGTGTATTCTGAATTTCTCAGGTCGAATTCCAACCAGAACGCTCTTATGAGTACTGCTATTACGAGCAGTTGGAATTGCGATTCGGGTTCCTTGCAAATTAACAAATTGATCAGCACCGGAGGTTGATTCAACACTTCCCTTGATGAAGTTGGATTGGCCCAAGAAGTTTGCCACAAATGCAGTTTTAGGATTCTCATATAGATCTGCTGGTGAACCAAGTTGTTCTATTCGCCCTTCATTCATGACCGCGATTGTGTCTGCCATTGTCATGGCCTCTTCTTGATCATGTGTCACGTGGACGAAAGTAATTCCAACTTCAGTTTGAATCCATTTCAACTCAATTTGCATTTGGCGGCGTAATTTAAGATCAAGCGCTCCAAGAGGTTCATCAAGTAGTAACAAAGCTGGCCGATTTACTATGGCGCGCGCAACTGCGATCCGCTGTTGTTGTCCACCCGATAATTGCGTTGGTTTGCGGTCAAGTAAATGCGATAACTCAACCAATGCTAAAACTTTTTCAACTGATTCTTTTACATCTTTGATGCCGCGCCTGCGCAATCCGAACGCCACATTTTCAAAGATTGTTAAATGAGGAAATAAGGCATAATTTTGGAAAACTGTGTTTACTGGCCGACGATATGATTTTGTGTCAGTTAAATCAGTATCACCCAAATAAATTTTTCCCGAAGTCGGTTCCTCAAGACCAGCGACCATGCGCAGTGTTGTGGTTTTGCCACAACCGGATGGCCCCAAAAGTGCAAAAAATGAACCTTTGGGGATCACCAGATCTAAATCATCAACCGCTAAGAAGTCACCAAATCTTTTGGTGATACTGCTTAGTTTCAAATCTCCTGTTTTAGCAGCTGCCGCATCAGGGTGATTTGCCACTATTAGTTTCCTGCTGCTGCTTGGAAAGCCTCAGAGAACGTGGTTTCTTCTTCTGGACTCAAAGTGCGGAAGACTCGCACCTTTGCCAAAGTTTCATCATCCGGGAAGATGTAAGGACTCTGTGCCAACTCTGGATCAATTTTTTCCATTTCAGCTTGAGCGCCAACTACCGGGCAGATGTAAGTTACATATGCTGCTACCTGGGCTGCAATTGCAGGGTCGTAATAATTATTAATAACTGCCTCTGCATTTTTCTTGTTTTTTGATGTGGATGGGATCAGACAGTTATCGCTCCATAAAGTTCCACCACTTTCTGGAACTTGGAATCCAAACTTTCCGCCATTCTCATTTGAGAGAGAGAAGATATCTCCACTCCAACCAATGACTGCAACTGCGTCTCCACTAACCATGTCTTCTAGATAATCATTTCCTTTTACCTGACGAATAAATCCATCAGAAATTTTCTGCTGAAGGTAATCAATTGCATTCATAAATTGATCCTCAGTGAATGGCTGAGAAGGATCAACACCTTGAGCTTGGAGAATAATTCCCATTGTGTCGCGCATTTCACTTAGAACTTCAATCCGACCTTTATTCTTCTTGTCAAAAAGTTGTTCCACAGTTTGAATTCCACCAGGAATCTTTTCTTTATTCCAACCAAAACCTGCGAAACCTGATTGCCAAGTTAAAGTGCTCTTGCGACCTGGATCAAATCCCACATTTGCCAAAGTAGGCAAAATGTTTGCTTTATTAGGAATGTTCGCTTCGTCAAATGCTTGGGTGTAACCCATTCTCACCCAACGACCAGCCATCCAATCAGTGAGTGTGACAATGTCATATCCAATATCTTTACCAAGTTTTAACTGACCCTGCACTTTTCCATAAAATTCATCATTGTCATTTACATCTTCTTTATAGACAACGTTGATTCCAGATGCTGCTTTAAAAGTTTCCAAAGATGTGTAAGTTTTTTTATCAGAATCAAAATCTAAGTATGCAGGCCAGTTAGCCCAACGAACCGTGCCGCCCTCATCAACAGGGGCGCTAGCAGTTGCATCTGCACTACCGCTTTCTTTTTCAGCATCCTTTGAACTGCATGCAGCCAGCAAAGTTGCACCGCTTACCGCACCTGCACCTGCAATGAAGCGACGGCGTGAGAGTTGGGCGCGGACGATTGAACGCACTTCCGGAGTTAGCTCGGGCTTCATTGAATTTCTCCTTAATCTAGGACTTTAGGTTGCGGGACTGATCGTAGGACTTCACAGCCCTATATGACCAGATTTACTTGCCAAATCTGCTGAGATTTACGCCTCGAGGTTGGTCATGACGTGCTTGATCCGGGTGTAATCCTCAAAACCATAGTTAGAGAGATCTTTTCCATAGCCCGAGTGCTTGAATCCGCCATGTGGCATCTCAGCCACAATCGGAATATGGGTGTTGATCCAGACGCATCCGAAATCAAATGCCTTAGCCATCCGCATGGCCCGGCCATGATCTTTAGTCCAAACACTTGATGCCAATCCATATTTAACTCCATTGGCAAATCGAAGCGCTTCATCGTCATCGGTAAATTTCTGCACTGTTATTACTGGCCCAAATATTTCACTTTGGATCATCTCATCATCTTGCTTTAGGCCGGCAACAACTGTGGGCGGGAAAAAGAATCCAGGTTGCTTCAATGGTGCGCCACCAGTCATGATTTTTGCGTGACTTGGGGTCCGCTCTAAAAATCCGGCAACCCGTTTCAATTGAGATTCGTTATTTACCGGACCAACTAATACATCTTCATGTGGCATACCTATTTTGATTTCATTTTTTGCTTGCTCAGTTAAGAGAGCTACGAAATCATCATAAGCTTTTGGTCCTACAAGCACGCGCGTTGCTGCGGTGCAATCTTGACCAGCGTTAAAAAATCCGGCGACTGCAATCCAGGCTGCTGCGGCTTCTAAATCTGCATCATCAAAAACAACAACAGGTGCCTTCCCGCCTAACTCAAGGTGTACTCGTTTCACATCTTGCGATGCAGCGGATGCAACTTCCATTCCGGCGCGAACAGATCCAGTTATGGCAACTAATTGCGGAATCTCATGGCTGATTAATGCTCGCCCAGTATCTCTATCTCCGCAGACAACGTTAAAAACACCTTCTGGTAAAAACTCAGACATAACTTCTGCCATGAAAACTGTAGATGCAGGTGTGGTGTCACTTGGCTTTAACACAACAGTGTTACCTGCAGCAATTGCTGGCGCCCACTTCCACACTGCCATCATCATTGGATAATTCCAAGGAGTTACTTGCGCGCAAACTCCAATTGGCTCACGTCTAATAAATGAAGTCATGCCATGCATGTACTCCCCTGCTGATAATCCTTCTAAGTTTCTTGCTGCGCCTGCAAAAAATCTAATTTGATCAATCATTGGTGGTACTTCTTCAGAACGAGTTACGGCAAGAGGTTTTCCAGTATTTTCTGATTCAATTGCAATAATTTCTTCCGCGCGAGATTCAAGTGCATCTGCAATTTTCAATAGTGCGCGTTGGCGCTCACTTGGTGTGGAATCCCGCCATCCACCAAAAGCTTTTTCGGCGACCTTGAGAGCGTGATCAACATCTGCGGCATCAGAAACTGGCGCAGTCATGTAAGCCTGACCTGTGGCCGGATTTATTAATTGGCTGCTCTTGCCACTTTTAGCCTCGATTGATTTTCCACCAACAAAATTTTTAAGCGCTTTCATCGCAACTTGCCCCTTTTATTTTTGGAGTTCTAGTGGGATCAGGTTACGCGCTAAACCCCGCCCTTGTCAGCAAGGAGAAAGACAGGAGTTACTCTCGATGTGATCTAATTGCCGGATGAGCGAATTATCCCCGACCGAACGGACAAAGGTAAAACGCGTCCCCCACAAGGCGGCTACAGATACGGCCGCTCTCTATGACCTGCTGGATCAATCTTTAGTGGCACATGTCGGAATTGTTGAAGATGGTCAACCTTTTGTTTTGCCGGTTGTCGCAGCGCGCGTTGGAGATCAATTACTTTTACATGGATCAAGTGCGTCAAGGCTCATGAAAACAATTGCCTCAGGTGCGCCAATTTGCGTAACACTAACAATTCTTGATGGTTTAGTTCTTGCGCGATCTGCATTTGAATCGTCGATGAATTACCGCTGTGCGATGATATTAGGAAGTGCGCGGGCCTTAGAAGGTCAAGAGAAATTGGATGCATTTTTACATTTAACAGAGAAACTATTTCCTGAGCGAAGTAAGGAATTACGTTTAACCACTGAGCAGGAGACAAAAGCCACGCTAATGGTTTCCATGCCACTTACGGAAGCAAGTGTGAAGATCTCAGATAAGTTTCCGGCTGATCCGGCAGAAGAGTATTCCCTTCCAATGTGGGCTGGAGTTTTGCCAATTAAACATTCTTATGGCGAACCCATTCCAGATCCAAATTTAATTCCAGGAATACCTGTTCCTGATTACATTTCAAGGTGGCCAGAAGGCCGAACATGAATCTTTGGGATGCCACATTAGAAAGTAAACCTGCAGAAAGAGAATCACTCAAGAAAACAGAAGAGGTTGATGTTGCAATTATCGGCGCTGGTTTCACTGGATTATGGAGTGCCTATCATCTTCTTTCCAAAAATCCAGATTTAAAGATTGCGATAATCGAAAAAGAACGGGTTGGTTTTGGTGCGAGCGGTAGAAATGGTGGATGGGTTAGCGCACTTTATCCAAGCGGAACAGGCGCTGATGAAGTCACCCCACACTTAGTGCAATCAATCGATGAAATTGGAGTTTTTGCAAGCAAGAACGTACCTGATGCAAATTTTAGAAAAGGTGGGACAGTTACATTTGCTCGAAATAGAGCGCAACTAAAGAGATTAAAAAATGAAATTAGTTCAGCTACTTTTTTGGATAAAAGCAAAACTGAAGAAAAAGTAAAAGTCGATGGCGCTTTGGGGAGTTTGTTTACTCCTGATTGCGCAACAATCCACCCTGGAAGGTTTGTCCGGGCTCTGGCCGATCATGTAGAACAACTAGGAGCACGGATTTATGAAAAATCACCATCTCTTAGAAACTCTGATCACAAAGTAACCACCCCTTCAGGTGCACTAATTGCAACTACCGTAATTTCTGCAACTGAAGCATTTGCTAAAAGTGGACGTGAACGGGTTCCGCTTTACTCACTAATGGTTGCCACGGAACCAATTAGTGAAAAAATGTGGGATCAGATTGGTTTAAATAATGGTGAATCATTTGCTGAAGCCAGTCATCTAGTCACCTATGGACAACGAACTGTAGACAACAGATTGGCAGTTGGCGGACGTGGAGCCCCATACTTATTTGGTTCACTTATGCGATCTGCCGCAGAAAATAACTCTCAAATACATGAACAAATTATTGCGATGGTGCGCGACTGGTTTCCACTACTTGCTAATACCCAGTTCCCTCACCGATGGGGTGGCGCAGTAAGTGTGACTCGCGACTGGCAACCATTTGCTAATTTCAATAAGGCAACAGGACAAGCGAAAGCGGGTGGCTATGTTGGGGATGGCGTAACCCTTTCCTACTTAGCTGCCAAAACTCTTGCAGATTTAATTTTAGAAAAAGATTCCGAAGTGACTAAATTACCCTTTGCAAACCACTCTGTTCCGCTTTGGGAACCTGAGCCATTGCGATGGGTGGGAGTGAACTCTGTAGTGAAATTAATAGGTTTAGCAGATCGTGAAGAAACTATTACAAACCGACCATCACTGATTGCGAAAGCTTTAAGTAAAGTTACTGGCAATTAATTCTTAGAGATTATCCTTTAAACTTTAATTGATCTAAAACTTCACTATCAAACCTCAGTGTTAAAGTGTAACCATTCAAATTTCGCGTTGTTCGAAGTGATGCAAGACCAGAATCATTAGTTGTGACTGCATATCTAATTGATTTTGAACCTTTTTTAGAGGCGGTGATTATCACTTCTTCCTCTGACAAATTAGATGTGATCGTGAAAGTAATTCGACCGGAATTATCTTTTTTAACCTTGAGATTGGCTTCAGGAACTACTTCTTCTCCATCAGAATCTATGACTGTTTCAATTTTCTCAGCAACAACTGGCTGTTGGCTCTTGATCGCATCACTTGTGGTTGCACTCTTAGTCTCAGACTGGGTATTTGTTGGACTGGCACTAGTTTGTGGGCTTGCAGTGTTAGTTTCAGATTGGGTAGTTGTTGAAGTGGTATTACTTTGTGGGCTTACAGTATTAGTTTCAGATTGCGAGGTTCCTGTTTTAGTATCAGATTGCACGGGAGTAGTGACCACTCCAGCTTTAATCGTTTCACCAGAGCCGGTGTCCCAGACTCGACCGTTTGGATCTGTTGCTATTCCATCAGTGATTGTTGTCCCACTAGAAAGCGTAAATGTCCCATTTCTATAAATCACATCTAG
>SYCR01000083.1:0-19544 GCA_005786885.1 Actinomycetota bacterium
CAGATGAAGCGGGCAGAGGAAGCCGGAATGATCTCTTTAACCATAACCGTGCAAACACTTAAGCGCCAGTAAAACTGCCGCTGATTACGCCCTCGCTGCATAAGCGAGCCTCGTAATCCGTTAGCCCAGGATCGCTCTCGGCCTGGTGTCTAGCGCCGAAAGAGGGCTGACTCGAATAAGGGGTTACGAACTTATTCGCGAAACACTTTTCGTAACTGAGTCTGTCGGCTACTTGTGCGTGAGAGAGCCGGGTCTGAGAAAACGTTAATCGCACTACGCCCGTAGAAGAGCTGTTTTACTTACGAAGGACCCGGGTTCGATTCCCGGCACCTCCACCAGTTTTACCTTTTATGTGCAGACGTCGTGTCGATATGCTGGATTTAAAAAGCAGGTTGAGCAGAGCAGTACTTAGTTTGTAGCTAAAATTTAAAGTTTAATTATAGAAATTTCAATTTCTAGGTTATAAAGTTATAAGTATGCGTCGAAGCGCTCCCGTGTTGTCAATAACACTTGCCCTGCTTTTGACCTTTTTAGGTACTTTATCTACTTTGAATACAAACATGGCACGAGCTGAAAACCTATCTGATGATTCTCCTAAAACTTTTCTTTTACCGCGACTAGATGAACAAAGTAATGAAAATAGTATTGCTGTAATTTTTGATGACTCACAAAGTGCGTTGGGTTATGCATCCGGTTTGGGAGATAAAGATAATAATCAAAATCCAGATGGAACTCAGTCGAGAAATACAAAAATCTATTGTAAAAGTCTAAATGATCCTACGTGTGGTAATACAAAAAGCTACAAAGTTTATGCAATTTTGCAGCCTTGCAAATCAGTTTCAGAAATTAATTGTATTGATTCGGTTTATGCAGAGAGCCAAGGGAAAAGAATTGCTGGCAATTTTAAAGAGAACCTTCCTACGACTTCTCCAACAGATTTTTCTGGAGACGAATCAGCAGGACTACCGAAAGGAGGACCACCTTCGATTTGGCAGGTCCCAGGAGTTAAAAACTCGGGAGGATCTGATCTCTACACAGTAATAGTTTCCACAAGGGGAGAGAGCTCAAGAGCCTCTGCAACATCTAGTCCCGTATTTACTTTCAATGAATATACCACTGCAATTTATCCAGCAGGAATTAAAAATGGGAGCTTCTCATTAGTTACTGCTGAAGGATCAGGGAATGATGCAGTGACAGTTGGTGGTTGCGCTGCTAATAGCGGAAACGTTTGTGCTTTTCGCGAATCTTTTATCATGGATGGAACTGCTTTTGGAATTTCAATTAGATTTTCAAAAGTCCCAGCAAATTGGTTTTATGGCAGGTTAAGTAAACAAATTATTAACTTAACTGCAAATTCAAATGGGAAAGGCGTAATTCTTGATGTCATAGGAGAGCCAGTGAAAGTGCCAATAGTTTACGGTAAGAGTACCTGGGATAAACTTCCATCAGATTTACAACAGATTTATTCTGGATCATTTCCAAGTATTGGAAATAATTATATTGAATCAGATAAGAATAAATGGAAAGTCACTCACATAGCCGCTAGCAGTGATTTCCCCGCGTTGAAATCTTGGTTATCAATAGTCAAAGACACTGCTGTTGCGCAGACAACACAGTGGTACTTCAAAGCCTCTCCTATTGGAGTTGATCCAAAATGTAATTCAAATCAACTTCAGGTAGATGGCATAGTAACTTCTAATGCAACTGGATTTGTGCCAGGACCACCGCAGTTTAATTCACAGACACAAGCGCTTGAATATCAAGTTAGTGCCCCACATTTCACAGCTGCTGGAAATGCCTTTAAAGGTACATATGATTTGGCAATTCGAGTTGACCAGGCTAAATGTATTTATGGCTTTAAGGGAAATTTTCCAGTCAAAGCCACAGTTTCAATTATCTCTGAAAATGGAATTGAGCAGATAGCAAGTGAAAATGTTGGCGAAAAAGATGGTTGGTTGCGATTAGGAGCTTATAACTTTTCATTTTCTGCCCCCAAATTACGGGTGAAATTAGTTCAAGAATCTCCATCTGAACCTCTTGCGCAAGGAGGCAAAGAAAGCCCTACTGGCTCAAGTCAAAAAACTGAAATGAACAACGAGGCTAAATTAAAAAGTTACAAAATAAAATGTGCAAAAGGAAATAAAAGTCTTACCCTACAAGGAAAAAAGCCAGCATGCCCAAAGGGTTACAAATTAATTTCTAGGATAGCAATCAATTAAATCCTATGCTGCTTCATGTACTGGTCGACTGGGAACCAAATAATGCTTTCCAGTAGGTGATATCCATTCACAAGATCCATCACTGGAAGAAGTAACTTTCCAACCACCATGAGTTTTCAATCGATGATGTCTTCGACAGAGCGACCCTAAGTTATCGGGAGTAGTTTCTCCGCCCTCATCCCACGGAGTTACATGGTCGATATCGCTGCGATGCGCTGGGTAGCGACAACCAGGGAAACGACAAGTGCGATCGCGGGCTATTAAGAAATCTACGAGGTGCTGAGATGGCCGATAACTTTTTCGACCAATATCTAGTAATTCACCACTTGTTGGATCAGTGATAAACCTTTTCCAATTACCGTCCGCAGCTAATTCTCGCGCTAATGATGCAGGAATTGGACCATACCCAGTTAGTTGTCCAGGGTTTTCAGCCATATTTAGCAAGGTTGGAAGATCAATCGTTACATTTATTGTGACTGGTCTTCTGCTTAGATTTTTGAATTGCTTTTGTTTAGAAAGATTTCGATTAGTTAAATCTGCATTATCTGTAGCTGTTTGATCTGTAGCTGATTGATCTGTAGCTGATTGATCTAGAACATCAGAAGTTAAAAACTCATTAATGATTTCAACAAAGGCGTCAGCACGTCGGTTATCGATTCTCCAGGGGTTTGTGATCTCGGGGGAGTTGGCTAAATCACTTCCTCTACTGAGAGAGTTTTGAGAAGTGACAGAGGAGTTTTGAGTAGTGACAGAGGAGTTTTGAGACGAAGTGGAGTTCTGAGTAGCGGCGGAAGTTTGCGAAGAAGTGGAGTTTCGAGAGGAACTAGACTGCAACGCCTCTCGATCTTTTCGTTGTAAGTGGCGCTCGATAGCAATCAAAACAGATTGAGCATCCGGTGCTGATAAAAGGGCAATCACAGTGGCCATTCCATCACGCTCTGGATAACAAGAAACTTTGCGCAATTCATGGGCTCGAGCAAAACTCTCTTCGCACTCTGCTGGTAATGCTCTTGAAACTGCACTCCTTATCTTGTTGGCAACTTGAGCTGGGGTATGAAACTCCGCGTTAGCAATCGCGCTCTTTTCAATCTGGGCAATTACCTCGCGATCGATTCCACCTCGTAATAGTGGTGCACTTTCGCGGGCGATAACTGTTGCATGGGCAACGGAGATCTCTCCGCTAGCAAGGGCTGCACATGTGGCGGGAAGTTGATTAACAAGTATTCGCGCAGTATCCATTTTGGCCTGCGCTGTTGCCGGGGATAACCGAAGTGCAGCAGCGATCTCTTCGCGTTCTTCATCATCAACACCACTTTCACCATATTCCAGAGATTCACGTTGGTCATCAGCGATGGCGACAAAAGCTGTTTGCATAACTGATTGCAACCACCCATTTTGCTTTTCAAGAGCGGCTAAGTAATCGATGCGCCCGCTTGGAGAGAGTTCGTAGGGATGAATTTCAACTAATTGAGTCAGCGTCTCAATACCAGGACGCAGCGAAAGTAATTGAGAGAGATGAAGATCTTTTGGAAGCATGGGGGAACTCTTATTGAAGCCACTGACATGATTTAGTTTTACTTTGAGTAGTAATTACTCAGATTCTTGAACACCCTCTGGTGTGTTATGAATTTTATGCAAATCACTTAGCCGTTTTACGGTTGGAATGACTCCTAATTTACCTTTTTGGAAATCATCAAACGCTTGTAAAACTTCTGATTTGGTATTCATTACAAATGGTCCCATCCATGACACTGGTTCACGGATTGGTTCTCCACCAAGAATTAACACATCTAATTGTGGCGAACGAGATTCTTGTTTATCACTTGCACGAATAATTATTGAATCGCCTTTACCAAAAACTGTCATTTGACCAGAGTGCACAGATGCGCGCTCGTCACCCATTTCGCCATTGCCATTTAATGTATATGCAAGTGCGTTGTAATTTTTATTCCACGGCAATCTCAATTGCGCACCTGGAGCAATTGTTGCGTGAATTAATGTAATTGGCGTGCGGGTTGATCCTGGTCCGCGATGTGCTCCAACTTCTCCGGCAATAACGCGAATTAACGCTCCACCATCATGAGATGAAAGTAATGAAACATCTTTAGCGCGCACATCTTGATAAGCAGGAGGCGCCCATTTTTGGGCTTTAGGTAAATTCACCCAAAGTTGGAAACCGTGGAATAACCCACCACTCATAACTAAATGTTCTGGGGGAGTTTCGATATGCAAAATTCCAGCACCTGCAGTCATCCACTGCGTATCGCCATTTGTAATTGTTCCACCACCACCGTTGTTATCCATGTGGTCAAAAATTCCATCAATAATGTAAGTAACTGTTTCAAAGCCGCGATGCGGATGCCATGGAGTTCCTTTTGGTTCACCCGGGGCATATTCGACTTCGCCCATTTGATCTAAGTGAATAAATGGATCAAGGTCGGCTAAATCAATTCCTGCGAATGCTCGCCTAACTGGAAATCCTTCGCCCTCAAAACCTTGTGGAGCGGTGAGAATCTGTTTAACAGGACGTGCGGATCCATTGCCAATTGTTCCAGCGGGAATATCGATGCGTGGAAGTACTGTGATGTCCGAGACTGTAACTGCAGGCACTTAATCCTCCGCTATAAAAAATGGCAAATTTAACTACGTGAAGTATATAACCGCAGATACCGCTTCAGTATTCCCGCTAATCAGAGTACTTACGGATATTAAAGAGCTTTTAGCGAGTTAACCACTTTGGTAAGGGATGCTTTTGCATCACCAAATAATAATGTGGTTTTTGGATCATATAGAAGTTCATTTTCGATGCCAGCAAATCCTGGACGCATTGAGCGCTTTAGGAAAATAATATTTGCTGATTGTTGAACATCCAGAATTGGCATTCCGTAGATAGGACATCCTGGAGTTGTTTTTGCTGCAGGATTAACTACGTCGTTTGCGCCAATAACAATCGACACATCTGTTTGTCCAAATGTTGGATTGATCTCTTCCATTTCAACAAGTTGCTCGTAAGGAACATTTGCTTCAGCGAGCAACACGTTCATATGCCCCGGCATACGACCGGCGACAGGGTGAATTCCATAAGCAACATCAATGCCCTTGGCAGTTAAGAGATCTGCTAATTCGCGAACTGTGTGCTGTGCTTGTGCAACTGCTAAACCGAAGCCAGGGACAATTACAACGCGGCGGGCATAATTTAACAAGATTGCAACGTCATCTGGTGTTCCTGATTTAACAGGGCGAACATCGCCACCGGCTGCAACAGCTTGTGGAGTTGCAGTAAATGCACCAAACAATGTGCCAAATAATGAACGTCCCATTGCATCAGCCATTAAGCGAGTCAAGATTGTTCCGGATGCACCAACGAGAGTTCCGGCGACAATTAACAATGTTGCTTGCAATACGTAACCACTTGCGGCAACAGTTAAACCAGTAAAGGCATTTAATAATGAGATAACAATTGGTACATCTGCGCCACCAACTGGGAGCACGAAGAGCACACCGAAGATTGCAGACAAGCCCATGAGTACAAGCACTGAAGTGGTATCTGCAGAATTAACTACCCAACCACCGCAAATAAGTACTGCCGCCAAATTTGCAGCAATAACAAAACGTCCACCAGGGAATACAACTGGGCGAGTCGTCATCAATTCTTGCAACTTTAAAAACGTAACGATAGATCCAGTGAATGAAACTGTTCCTACGATGACTGTGAAAACAGTTGCAATCAAAATCGGAATTGAAATATCAGTGCCAGTCTTAGCCGCATCACCACCGAGTTTTAGGTACTCAACGATGGCCACAAGTGCTGCTGCACCACCACCAACACCATTAAATAGCGCGACAAGTTGTGGCATCTGAGTTAATTGAACTTTCCGTGCTGCTGGAACACCGATCAACAAGCCAAGAGCAATTGCAATCAAAATCTCAGGGAGGTGCTTAAGTGGAAGCGAACTTCCTTCTTCTGCGTAAAAGAAAACAACCAAAGTGGCAATTCCTGCACCGAGCGCACCAATTAGATTGCCGCGTCGAGCAGTGCGAGGGTGGGACAAACCTTTTAGGGCGAGGATAAAACAGGCTGCTGCGGCTAAGCCGATTAAGTCATAGATGTCGCGGCTCATTTGTCACCCTTAGCTGCTGCATCGACTTTAGGGCTCTTCTTAGTTTTGAACATTTCCAGCATTCGATCAGTTACTACGAATCCACCAACCATATTTATTGTGGCCAGAACAATTGCGACAAGAGATAACCAAAGCTCTAAATTATTTGTGCTGTGTGATGCAACGATAATTGCACCAACCAAAATCACACCGTGAATAGCATTTGCGCCACTCATAAGTGGCGTATGTAATGTAGAGGAAACTTTTGAAACGACTTCAAAACCCACAAATACCGCGAGTGTGAAAATCGAAATTAGCGCAATTCCATTACTCATTTTGGCCCCCTAGTTCTTTCCTGCGCCAGTTATTGCGTTTCGTGCACCCTCATGCCTAATCTCACCAGCATGTGTAATTGCGCTACCCGCGATAATTTCATCTTCGAAATCAAGAGCAATCGAAGTATTTCCTTCTTCGGTCTTAATCATCAACATCAAAAGATTTAGGCAGTTACGCGAAAAGAGTTGAGAGGCGTGAAAAGGAAGTTGGCTAGGAACATCTTTGCCACCCCACAAACGCACACCATTTACTTCAACAATTTCACCAGGTTTTGCACCTTCGACGTTGCCGCCAGTCTCTGCAGCAAGATCCACGATTACAGAACCAGCTTTCATCGCTTTAACCATCTCTGCGGTAACAAGTCTTGGTGCTGGTCTGCCAGGAACTGCAGCGGTAGTAATAAGTACATCTGCTGCTGCAATAAATGGAGTTAGTAATTCACGTTGCTTAGCCGCACGGTCTTCAGTCATCTCGCGTGCATATCCGCCCGCGCCTTCAAGTACTTCTAATTGCAGATCTAAAAATGTTGCACCCATCGAGCGAACTTCATCCGCTGATGATGGACGCACGTCGTATGCAGAAACTACTGCACCTAATCTGCGCACTGTTGCGATCGCTTGTAATCCAGCAACACCGGCACCCAAGACAACTACATTTGCAGGAGTAACAGTTCCAGCTGCAGTCATCAACAATGGGAAAAATCTTGGTGAAAGTTCGGCAGCAACTAATGCTGCACGGTATCCAGCACAAAGTGCTTGCGAAGTAAGCGCATCCATTGATTGCGCACGTGAGATTCGCGGAACTAATTCAAGTGAGAACGCGGTAACTCCAGCGCTTTTGGCTGCGGTTATTGAATCAAGTGATGCTGTTGGTGAAAGAAATGAGATTGTTAGTGCACCTTTTTTTAACTTGGCAAGCACGGCTGGCTCGAGGGCATTTACCGAAAGCACCACATCTGCCGTAGCAAGATCTACGTTTGCAGAGACGGTCGCACCCGCTTTGCGGAAATCCTCATCTGTTGCTTGCGAACGATCTCCAGCGCCACTTTCAACC
This sequence comes from Actinomycetota bacterium, assembly GCA_005786885.1. Lineage (GTDB taxonomy): Bacteria > Actinomycetota > Actinomycetes > Nanopelagicales > Nanopelagicaceae > UBA3012. Next base: position 7,709 of record SYCR01000083.1, read on the forward strand.
TCAACCGATACGCCAGCGCGAATCAACTTTCCGACGACATCAGGAACGGTTGCTACACGGGCTTCACCGGCACGTTTTTCAGCCGGAATGACTACTTTTAATTTAGGTGAACTCACGAGAGAAGGTTATCTGCAGATCAGGGGAGGCTGTCCACTCCAAAACGGGCTATCTCTTATTCCCCCTATTCGTGGAGGATTTTGGTGAACTTATCACCGCTTTATCACTTCTTTATTAGCAGTTTTAAGCAGTTGTTTACCAGTTACTACCTTTTAAATCACCACGGATTAAATGGAATAACAACGCCTGAATAGTGGTTCTGCGATGAAATGCTTCGCGCCAAACAATTGATCTTTCGCCATCCATCACTTCTGCACTTACCTCTTCACCGCGATGAGCTGGAAGACAATGCATGAATACCGCATCAGGTGCAGTTAATTCCATCAACTCTGGCGTAATTGCATAAGGCGACAAATCTTTGATCTTTTTCTCTCTGATTACTTCTGAATCTCCCATAGACATCCATACATCGGTATACAAAACAGAAGCGCCAGTAGCGCCAACTTTTGCATCATGAATAACTTCAACTTTTCCACCCGTTTGGGATGCAATCTTTTTTGCCCGTTCAACAATTTTTTCATCCGGCGCCCATTCACCAGTCGGCGTTGCAGCAACAACATGAACGCCAAGAATTGCACCCATCAAAAGCCACGCATTGGCCATATTGTTTCCATCTCCAACATATGTAAATTTTCGACCTGCAACATCTTTACCAAATACTTCCCGAATTGTTACCCAGTCCGCCAATAACTGCGTTGGATGATCGTCATCAGTTAGTGCATTAATAATTGGAATAGATGCATGCTTTGCGAATTCAGCTACATCACTTTGTGCATAGGTGCGAATAATCATCGCTTTAGCAAAACAACTAATTATTTTTGCAGTATCAGGCAACGTTTCTCCACGACCAATTTGCAACTCATCACCACGGACGACGATTGGTGTTCCACCAAGATGAGCAACCGCGGTCTCTGAGGCAAGTCGGGTCCGCGTTGAAGATTTGTTCATGTAAATCAAAACTGTTTGATTTTCTAAAAATTTTGAATCACGCAGTGGGTCATTGGTATAGATTGCTGCGGTATCCAGCAGCATTTCGACATCGGCACGAGATAAGCAATCTGTGCTCACAAGATCCTTTAAGCCGCCGGATTCATAATTCATACCTAAAGGGTACGCGAGATTTAAAGTAAGAGGCGTAGGTTCAAAAAGTCCGGTTCTGCCCTAGAATTAAGGCCATGGGTCTTTTTTCACGTTCAACTGATAGCGATACTTTAATTGAGCCACGGACATCTCATGGTGGCGGCGATGGCGATCATGAGCGCTTCGCACATTATGTGGCTAAAGGAAAAATTGTTGAATCTGCAGTTACTGGAAAATCAGTAAGGGCACTTTGTGGAAAAAAATGGGTGCCAACCCGCGATCCTCAGAATTTTCCAATCTGCCCCACATGTAAAGAGTTGCACTCAAAAATGAAACCTGCTGATTCGGGAAAATCTGACACTTAGTTTCATTTGGTCTAATTAGCCACGCAATAACGGTTATAAATAGATAATTTGCCTACCATGAAGCGTAAATACAGATCGACTGAATCTTTGGTGATTGCGTTAACGCTGATTTTGGCTGGTGCAATTTTACCGGTTACTAATGCAAACGCGGATGAAGAAAAACTTCCACGCAAGATACTTACAGGTTGGATGCCGTACTACAGCGTAAAGAATTCCATGACATCGATACTGGCGAATAAAGATTTAATGAGTGAAGTTTCACCATTTTGGTATTCGCTCTCGAGTGCAACAGCAATCAAAGATCAGTATGCAAGTGCAAAGTTAACAATTCCAAAGAGGACTCAATTAGATATTTTACGTGCAAATGGATTATTAATCATTCCTGCGATAACTGATGGAACCAAAAAATTAGTTTTGTCAGGCTTGCTAGCAAAGCCATCAACTCGTTCACAAGTTGTTAACACAATCATAAAATTAGTTTTAAATAATAATTACGATGGCATAGATTTAGATCTAGAAGGATTTGCATTTTCTGATGGCACAGCATCTTGGGCCAAGACTTCACCAAATTGGGTTTTATTTATCAAAGAACTATCAACTTTGTTACATGCCAACGGAAAAATTCTCTCAATGACTACGCCAGTTGTTTTTGATCCCATAAAAAAACGTAGCGGCTCTTACTGGGTTTATAACTGGCCAGAGACGGCCCCCTATATTGATCGCTTACGAATAATGACTTACGACTACTCCACCTCAAAACCTGGCCCGATTGGGCCACTGGAATGGACCGAGGCAACAGTTGCTTATGCAGCAACCTTGATGCCGCCATCAAAAGTTTGGCTAGGAGTTCCAGGGTACGGACGTGATTGGATTACTAAAGTCACTGGAAAGTGCCCGACCACTTATGCAAAATTGATCAAGGCTGGCGCAAAAGCTGCAGTCTTCGCAGCAAATAAAGGCACTGACCTAGCAAGCACTTATGGCGCAACTCCGGTCTATTCAGAAAAAATGGGAGAGGTAACTTTTACTTACGAGAAAACTTATAACGAGGGCACTGCCTCATGCACCGCAACAAGAGTGGCTTGGTATCAAAACAGCAGGGCTTACTTAGCGCGAATGGAGTTAGTTGCCAAATATAAGTTAGGAGGCCTAACACAATGGACACTTGGTCAAGAAGATGCCGAGACGATGCCAGCCCTTCGCGAATATGCAAAGAGCATCTCTCCTGATGTGATAATTGCATCGCTATCAACTACCAAGAGCGAAACTTCTTACGGTGATAAATCACGAATTTCCGCGTTGATTACACTTTCAGATAAACGCCCCGCAGCAGCGTTGCCAATTTCGATTGAAGCGCGTGGTGAGGATGAAGTTGAGTGGAAGAAAATCGGTGAAGCTACAACATCAGTAACTGGTATTGCAGAATGGGATTTTGTTTTAGGTCGCAACATAAGATTGCGAGCCGTCTCACCTGGTAGCTGGGAGCGCCTATCGGCCACAAGTAATGAATTGGCAGTGTTGGTAAAGCCATTATTAGAAATCAATGCACCAACGGTTGCAAAAGCCGGCGTTGAATTCGCTATTTCAGTTAGAGCGGTACCAAATGAAGGAAGTTTCAACTTAGAGGAGTTTGTAAAAGGTAAGTGGGCTCAAATTGACCAGGGAACTCTAGGGGCGCCGACTGAGAGCGTGCTTTTCAATCTCACCAGCACTGCGCGAGGCTTTCATAAATATCGAATCACCACTGTCCCTTCACCTCGCTTACTGGGTAAGGTAAGCGAAGAGTTCACAGTTTTAATTCGATAAGTGCAGATAAGTTTAGATAAAGGTAGATAGTTAGCTATGGCGATTTCACCAGCAGAGGTAGAAGAAGAGGTAGAAGAAGAGGTAGAAGAAGACAGTGCGCTCGCCGCGTTCAGTACCGATAGTCCATGGATCACCATTGTTTGGGATGATCCAGTTAACTTAATGACATATGTAACTCATGTTTTGATGGTTTTATTTGGATACAGCCATGAAAAAGCAACTGAGTTAATGATGAAAATTCATAACGAAGGAAAGGCTGTTGTGAATTCAGGAAATCGCGAAGAGTGCGAACATGATGTCGCCAGATTGCATGAGTATGGACTTTGGGCAACTTTGCAGCGGAGCGGAACATGAGTGGGTTTTCAAGAGATCCAGATGGCTCGATCGTCGCTTCATTCACACATTACGAAGGTGCGATCTTAAAAAGTTTGGCTGAGCAACTACTTGAGTTGCTGAGTGAAGAAGAAGGAAAAAGTAGTGATCCGTTATTGGCAATGGTTGGTATATCAACAAATGATGAATTACCGGATGATCCAGTTTTAGCAAGGTTGTTACCAAATGCATATGAAGATCCAAAAGATGCGGCAGAGTTTCGTCGTTACACAGAAGATGGTGCGCGTGAAAAGAAAAAAGCACACGCACATGCAATTCGTGATTGTTTAATTGGTGTGCTTGATGATCATGCACTTGATTTAAATTTGCCCGGATTAGATAAACGTCAAGAAGTACAAATAGTTTTAAAAGGTGAATTAACACAAGCTTGGCTCATGGGTATTAATGATTTACGATTATCACTTGGCGTGCGATTGAAAATTACCGAAAACTCTCATGAGGTTTACAGCAAAATGGGTGATGATAAACCAGAACGGGCGCTTTACAATTTATTTGCATGGTTGGGCTGGCTGCAGGAAATGCTATTAACCACACTCTCTGGACCGGCGCAGAATTGAAGCAGAGTTAAATTCTTAGATTTAAGCCGTATCCTTTACCCATGGTTTTGCAGATCAGCGCTAAGCACGTCTCAGAAATATGGGATGAGGCTGAGGCGGCGCACCCAGATGAGGCTTGCGGAGTAATCGCTGGAGCAATTGGAAGTGATACGCCCACACGACACATTCCTATGGTTAACGCTGCTCACTCCCCGACCTTCTATGAGTTTGAGTCAGGGGATCTGCTGCGGCTGTACCGTGAATTTGATGACCGGGATGAAGAGCCAGTTGTTATTTACCACTCACATACCTCTACGGAAGCTCATCCATCACGTACCGATATTGCTTATGCCTCCGAGCCAGGTGCGCATTATGTCCTCGTCTCTACACGCGAAGAGATTGCAAGTAGGAGCGAATTTCGCTCATTTCGGATCATTGACGGCGTTGTTACCGAGGAAGAAGTAGTAATCACTTAATTTAGATTTAGTAAAGCCCCAGTAGATAGGGGATACTTACGACGTGAGTAATTCAGGAAATCCAACAGTAGAAGTCCGCATCCCTACCATTTTGCGCCCATATACCGGCGGGGCAAAAGTAGTGAGTGCACAAGGTTCGACTTTGCGAGATGTCATCTCTGATTTAGATGGCAGCCACACCGGTTTAGCTGAGCGATTGCTTGATGGTGGTGCTTTACGCAGATTTATAAATTTGTATGTGAATGATGAAGATGTTCGATTTATTGGCGGACTTGATTTAACACTTAAGGATGGAGATAGCATCACAATCCTTCCTGCAGTTGCTGGCGGTTGCTAACTTCAAATGGCACGCTATGATTCGCTAGCTGATTCAGTTGGCCACACTCCATTAATTGGATTGCCAAAATTATCCCCATCACCAAAAGTCCGCTTATGGGCCAAGATGGAAGATCGCAATCCAACTGGTTCAGTTAAAGATCGTGCCGCACTTTCGATGATCGAAGCAGCTGAAAGAGATGGATCATTAAAACCTGGTGACACAATTTTGGAACCTACATCAGGTAATACTGGAATTTCTTTAGCCATGATTTCAAAAGTTCGTGGTTACAAATTGATTTGTGTGATGCCAGAAAATACTTCAGCCGAGCGCCGTCAACTTCTTGAAATGTGGGGCGCAAAAATAATCTCATCACCCGCTGCTGGTGGATCAAATGAAGCGGTTCGCGTTGCGAAAGAGTTAATCGAAAAAAACCCTGATTGGGTTTTCTTGTATCAGTATGGAAATCAAGCGAATGCTGATGCACATTACAACTCGACAGGTCCAGAAATTTTAGAAGATTTGCCAACTGTTACACATTTTATTGCTGGCCTTGGAACTACTGGAACCTTGATGGGTGCTGGTCGGTACTTGCGGGAACAAAAACCAGATATCTCAATTGTCGCCGCAGAACCTCGTTATGGTGAATTAGTTTATGGATTACGAAATATCGATGAAGGGTTTGTTCCTGAGTTATACGATGCATCAGTAATAACCCGACGTTTCTCTGTTGGAGCAGAAGACTCCGTAAAGCGAGTACGAGAGTTATTGGATGTTGAAGGAATTTTCGCCGGCATCTCCACAGGTGCCATTTTGCATGCGGCTATTGCAATCGGAAAAGAGTGTGTTGCCGCAGGAGTTGATGCGGATATCGCCTTCATACTTTGTGATGCGGGATGGAAGTACTTATCGACTGGCGTTTACCACGACGATATTGATACTGCGCAAGAGCGCCTAGACGGACAACTCTGGGCGTAGGCTCAGACCTGTGCCAAACCTGTCTAACCTGCCAGCAACTGCTGCCCCTATCGGAGTCTTTGACTCAGGAGTGGGTGGATTAACTGTTGCGCGAGCAATTTTGGATCAACTTCCAAATGAACCAATTCTTTACATCGGGGATACTGCCCGCGGACCATACGGACCAAGACCACTGGCTGAAGTGCGCGCATTTGCACTTGAGATTATGGATAACTTGGTAGAGCAAGGTGTCAAGGCAATTGTAATTGCATGCAACACTGCAAGTGCAGCGATGTTGCGAGATGCTCGTGAGCGATATTCAATTCCGGTTATTGAAGTAATCCAACCTGCAGTTCGTCGTGCCGTAGCTGCAACACGTAATGGCCGAATTGGAGTTATTGGAACGCAAACAACAATAGATTCGCGCGCTTATGCAGATGCATTTGCCGCAGCACCACAACTTGAGATTACCTCCGTTGCATGTCCATTGTTTGTTTCTTATGTAGAGCGCGGGGAAACCTTTGGCCAAGAGATATTAAAGATTGCTACGGATTACTTGCAGCCGATGATTGATGCCGGCGCAGATACTTTGGTTCTTGGATGTACTCACTATCCGTTGTTAACTGGCGTGATTTCATATGTGGTTGGCGAAGATGTGACATTAGTTTCCAGTGCTGAAGAAACTGCCAAAGATCTCTATCGAACATTGGCAGCAAGCGGAATAGAAAGAGCAGCAAATGCCGGATTGCCTGAGCATAAGTTTTATGCAACTGGTGACACCCGAACATTTTCGGCTCTTGCACGACGCTTTCTTGGTCCAGAAGTTACTGCTGTAGAGAATTTAACCCTTTAACTTATAAAACTAGGAGAGCATCAATGACACCAAGCGATGGATCAATCAACAAAAGAAGTGATGGACGAAGTAGCGACACCCTGCGCGAGATAAAATTTACGCGCGGATGGCTAAATCATGCTGAAGGTTCAGTCATTGTTGAGTTTGGGCAAACTCGCGTCCTTTGCGCTGCATCCTTCACCGCTGGTGTTCCACGTTGGATGGCCGGGCAAGGAAAAGGTTGGGTCACATCAGAGTATTCAATGTTGCCACGCGCGACCAATACGCGATCAGATCGTGAAAGCGTTAAAGGAAAATTGGGAGGACGTACTCAAGAAATTTCACGTTTAATTGGCAGATCAATGCGTTCAATTATTGATATGTCAGCTCTCGGTGAAAATACCATTGTGCTTGATTGCGATGTATTACAAGCCGATGGGGGAACACGCACCGCAGCAATTACTGGAGCTTATGTTGCGTTAGTGGATGCAATTACTTGGGCACAAGGAAAAGGTTTGGTCAAGGGATCGCCAATTACAGATTCAATCTCAGCAGTTAGCGTTGGAATTATTGATGGAAAGCCAACTTTAGATCTTTGCTATGAAGAAGATGTGCGTGCCGACACTGACATGAATGTGGTTTGTACTGGATCAGGAAAATTTGTCGAAGTGCAAGGAACTGCAGAACGTGAACCTTTTGACCGTGCGCTTCTAGATCAACTTTTAGATTTAGCGGTTAAGGGATGCTCTGAATTAACACAATTTCAAAAAGCAGCTCTGGCAAAGTAAAGAGCAATAAATGAAATTAGTTCTTGCTACTCGGAATCAAGGAAAAATAGTCGAGCTACAAAGAATAATTGCTGGAGTTATGCCTGAAGTTGAATTAGTAGGAACTGAATCATTTCCTAATCTTGAGGATGTTGAAGAGACTGAAGATTCATTTATTGGGAACGCATTGTTAAAAGCACACGCGGTTGCGAAAGCAACTGGATTGTCGGCAATAGCGGATGACAGTGGTTTAAGTGTTAATGCATTAAATGGCGCTCCGGGGATTTTTTCGGCACGTTATGCGGGAACTCATGGAGATGATTTAGCAAACTTAAACAAAGTGCTGAGAGATATGGATCAGGTGCTGGATCGCTCGGCGGCATTTCATTGTGCGGCTGCATTTGCTAAACCAGATGGATTTGAAATAGTTGTAGAGGAAAAATTACTTGGGAGATTAACTACTACTCCAATCGGTGAATCTGGCTTTGGTTACGATCCAATTTTCATCCCCGACGGTTTTGAGATCACTACGGCGCAAATGAACCCCGCTCTTAAAGATCAGATTAGTCATCGTGGAATGGCATTTAGAGCCTTGGTTCCAAAGGTACTTAACGCTTTTTAGGTGGTTTTTAGAGGCGCTACTTTGACCTGTTCAGAGTTAGCACTCCATCTTTTTACCTGTTGTTCACCCATTTCGGGCAAGATTGGCGGGTGTCCAATCCAGTAGTGAGCCGGTTTACCGATCGCGAGTTAAGTTGGTTAGATTTTAATCAGCGAGTTCTTGAGATGGCTGAAGATAAAGAGATTCCCCTACTTGAACGAATTAGATTTCTAGCGATTTTTACCTCTAATCTTGATGAGTTCTTTATGGTGCGAGTTGCATCGTTGAAACGAAAGATTGAGGCTGGAGTTGGGAATGTAAATTCTGCTGGTTTTGTCCCAAGAGAACAGATGAAAGTGCTTTTAAAACGTACCCATGAACTTGTCGAGCGACAATCGAAATGTTTTCATAATGATTTAATTCCAGAGTTATCAAAAATTGGAGTTGATTTCTTAACCTGGGATATGTTGACTGAAAGTGAGCTTGTTTATCTTCAGGATTTATTCACTTCTAAAATTTATCCAGTACTAACTCCACTAGGAGTTGACCCAGCACACCCATTCCCACATATTTCTGGTCTATCACTCAACATTGGAATTCAACTTTGTAATCCAGATTCTCGCGAAGAGTTTTTTGCGAGAGTAAAGATTCCATTAAATTTACCAAGATTTATCGCAACATCAGATAATGCCAAAAATCGATATATTCCACTTGAATTACTAATTAGAAAAAATCTAAACCATTTATTTCCTGGAATGGACATTTTGACTCATTACACTTTTAGATTAACTCGAAATCAAGATATGGAACTTGATGAAGAAGAGACTGATGACATTTTGCTTACTCTAGAAAAAGAGTTGCAAAAGCGGAGGTTTGGAACTCCGGTTCGTCTTGAAGTTCCGCTAGATATCCCAGCGAAAGTCCTCGCTGATTTAGCAGATGAATTAGAGATTGATGAAAGCGAAATCATTAAATACCAAGAGCCCTTAGATTTAACTGGTTTAAATCAAATTGCAGATCTTGAAATAACAAATTTAAAGTTCTCTCCTTTTTCAAGTTCAATTCCGCCTCAATTTGAAGAAATGGAAGATGATTCTCCAGAAGGATTTTTCGCAGCACTACGGCATGGGGAAGTGCTGCTGCATCATCCTTATGATTCTTTTACGAACACAGTTGTTAAATTCTTGGAATCGGCCACAGCAGACCCACATGTTTTGGCTATTAAGCAGACTTTGTACCGAACATCTGGCGATTCACCAATCGTGAATGCATTAATTGAAGCCGCAGAAGCTGGCAAACAGGTTCTCGCGGTTGTAGAAATTAGGGCGCGTTTTGATGAAATGGCCAATATGAAATGGGCGCGCAAATTAGAAGATGCAGGGGTGCATGTAGTTTATGGATTACTAGGTCTTAAAACTCATGCGAAGTTATCACTAGTGGTACGTGAAGAGCCAAGTGGAATTAGAAGGTACTGTCATGTGGGAACTGGAAATTACAACCCAAAGACTGCAAGGTTCTATGACGACTTCGGGTTGCTAAGTGCTGACTTTTCTCTGTGTGACGATTTAACCAAACTATTTAATCAATTATCTGGTTTCGCTCCATCTACAACTTACGCTCGATTATTAGTAGCACCAAAAACACTCCGAACCGGAATTTTGGAGCGGATTCAAAATGAGATTAATAATCACAGCGCTGGCAAACCAAGCGGCATCCGTTTCAAATTAAACTCTCTGTTAGATGAAGAAATTATTGAAGCGCTCTATAAGGCATCGGAAATCGGAGTCCCCGTCAAATTGGTAGTTAGAGGAATTTGCGCTCTAAAATCCGGTGTACCTGGTCTTTCAGAAAATATAGTGGTTCGATCAGTCCTAGGTAGATTTTTAGAACATACTCGAATTTATAATTTTGTATCTGCCGGGAGTAATGAATATTGGATAGGTAGTGCAGATTTGATGCACAGAAACCTAGATCGAAGAATTGAAAGTTTGATTCGTGTGGAAAGAATGGATCATAAACTCGAATTAGATCAAGCGATTTCCGAAGATTTGTCAGATGATTTATCCACTTGGCATTTAGTTGACGGTGACAAATGGAGACGGAAAGTATCTGATGCATCAGGAAAAAGATTGCAAACCCCACAGGAAGTTATGATCAATAGAAAGAGGCGCTTGTATTCATGAGTAAATCAGAATTTGATGTAGATACTTCTGAAATTATGGCAGCCGGTGCGGTTTTGTATCGGGTAATTGAAGATGAAATCGAGATTGGCCTGATCCATCGACCTCGATATGACGATTGGTCTTTCCCGAAAGGCAAGATTGAGTTTGGCGAATCCGCTTTGGCGGCGGCACGTAGAGAAGTACTAGAAGAGACCGGGTATGGGGCGAAATTTGGTCCGCTGATAGCTGAGATCCAATATTTAGCAGAAGGAGTTCCAAAGCGAGTTAAGTATTGGTCGGCGCAAGCAATTTCCGCAGCAAAACCAATTACAGATTTACAAGAAGTAGATAAATTTGAGTGGCATAGCCTTAAAAGCGCAAAAACTAAGTTAACTCATGAAGAGGATCGAAAAGTACTTAAGTTATTTAAAGATATCTCCCCAGGTATAGATCAAAACTCAACTTTGATTTTATTGCGCCACGCTAAGGCACTAAAGCGAGTTGAATGGATCGGCGACGATGGAGATCGACCACTTGATAACCGCGGTCAAGTTCAATCCGAAAAGTTCAGATTGATTTATGAGGCATATGAAATTGATGAAATATTTAGTTCTGATGCTTATCGCTGCCTTGAAACGGTAAAACCACTAGCTCGCGACCTTGGACTTAATGTTGGGATTTCAAGTGATATCAGCGAATATCAATACTCTCGCGATAGAGAAAAACCACTTAAGTTTGCAAAAAAGTTTTTGAAAGCCTCCAAAGATAGTGAAACTCCTAAAACTGTATTGCTATGCAGTCACAATCCAGTTCTGCCTAAGATTTTGAAAGAGTTGGCAGGGGGAATGGCAGTTGATGAGATCAATCGCGGTTTAGAACCGGGCGATGGTTGGGTTTTGTTTCACCGTGATAGAAAAGTACGAGCAATAAATTTTATTCAAGCCCCTTAAACTTCTAGCCAATCTAATCTTTTCAGGATCACACCTTCTCGAAGAGCCCATGGACAGATCTGGATTTCATCTACTCCAAATGTATGCAAAGTTTGGCGCGCCACCATCGCGCCAGCAACTATTTGATGTGCCCGCGTTTTAGAAACACCAGGAAGTTCATTGCGCTCTGATGCTTTCATCTTTAGAAGTTTGGGAACCATCTCATCAAGACAGTCACGAGTTAAACGTTTCTCTGAATCTCCAAGCCAATCTTGTGACATTTTGGCAAGAGTTCTTAGCGTCTTACTTGTTCCAACTACTTTATCGACCTCATGCTCAGCCAAAGCTGCAGCAGGTGTCTCCAAATACTCATCGATGTAATCTTCAAGATCGCGTGCAGATTTGCTAGTGAATGGATCATCCTTAAGAAAATTATGTGTTAGTCGCCCTGCTCCAAGTGGAAGTGATAGAGCAAGAGCCGGTTCCTCATCGCGACCAG
>SYCR01000084.1:0-29448 GCA_005786885.1 Actinomycetota bacterium
AGCACCGCCCTCCGGAGGCGGGTGCGCAGGTTCGAATCCTGCCGGGGGCACCAGATTTAGCGAGATATGTCGGATATGTGAGAGGGATTACCACTCTTGCGATGTAAATGTCCTTGAACTCGGTGAAATTGAGCGCGACAATAGAACCTTGAGTGATTCATGCTCTTTTTGATTTGCAATACATAGGAATGTTTATTGAAAGAGACCCGAAAGGGTCTAATGGATCGAGACAAGGCGGTGGTGAGCCATGATGGATTGGCGCCATGAGGCAGCCTGCCGCGATGAAGATCCTGAACTTTTCTTTCCAGTAGGAAATACCGGTCCGGCACTTTCTCAGATCGAAGAAGCAAAAGTAGTATGTGCCCGCTGCACAGTCACAACTGATTGCCTAAAGTGGGCATTAGAGAGTGGGCAAGAAGCTGGTGTGTGGGGTGGATTATCTGAAGATGAAAGAAGAGCGCTTAAACGCAGGGCAGCTCGTAATCGCGCACGTGGAATTGAAAATCCAAATCCATTCGAAAATTTAGAAAATCGTTAATCGAATTACTGCCTTAGTTCCAGTCGGAAGATTTTGGCTTATATTTAATTCGCCGGCTAATTCATTTGTTGTGAGAGTTTGAACTATTTGTAATCCAAGAGTTGTGGAACTATCTATGGAGAAATTTTCTGGTAATCCAGAACCATCATCAATTACTTCAATTAATAACCCATTACCTGATCGATTAACTGAAACAATCAACTCTTTTCCTGAATTCACTAATCCGTGTTCAAGCGCATTTTGAATCAACTCAGTAAGTATTAAAGCAAGTGGTGTTGCAACTTCAGGACGTAGGTTTCCAAATTTTCCAATGCGTGAGATCTCCACGCCTTCGCGCCGAGTTCCCACATCTTTCAAACCTGATATTAAGCGATCTAGGACATCATCAAAGAGAACGACTTCCTGAGCACTAGTAGACAAAGTTTCATGAACTAGTGCAATAGACGCGATGCGCCTTACAGCTTCTTCAATCGCAGCTTCTGCTTGAACGTTATCGGAACGTCTTGCCTGGAGACGCAATAATGCCGAAACAGTCTGAAGATTATTTTTGACCCGATGATGGATCTCGCGAATTGTTGCGTCCTTAGAGATCAACTCTTTTTCACGTCTGCGAATCTCTGTCACGTTGTGTACTAACACTAAGGAACCAATTCGATCCGTGCCTGCGACGAGTGGAAGTACGTAGAAATCAACAGTTCCTTGTCTGTTTTCTAACTCAACCTCTCGCGCATTTTTTCCACTCAAAATTATTTGCCAGGATTCATCACGTGGCAATCGGGCAGAATTTTCGCTCAAAAGTTCTTCAGCAAGTAATCCAAGATTTTTCAGTTCAAGGTCGCCTTGCAAACCTAACCGCCGAAAAGCTGAAATTGCATTTGGGCTAGCAAAGGTGACCATTCCATTTACATCTAATCGTATTAATCCATCTCCTACACGTGGCGTGACTTCAGAAGTAAGAGTTTCGATTGGAAAGGATCCCTCTTTAATCATTCTCGCTAGATCATTCGCTGTCTCTCTATAAACTCCTTCAAGTCGACCAGTGGATCTAGATAGTTCTGCATTCCTGTGACGTGTGATTACGGCAATAACTCGATCATCATTAACTACTGGGATGCTTTCTTCTTTTACTAAAACTTCGCCTACTAACTCTGGCTCACCATCTAGGAATATCTCGCCTTGTGACAGCGCTGAATCCACTCTTGCGCGCTGTCCCCACTGGACTTTAGTGCCAATCAAATCACGTGGATGAACTGTGGCAGCAGTTGTGGGTCTCATCTGCGCGACCACTACATGTCCTTCAGGCCAACTGCTCTCTTTTTCTCGGATCGGAACCCAGAGCAATAAATCAGCAAAAGATAGATCTGCCAATAACTGCCACTCTGCGATTAACGATTGTAATCTCTTCAAATCTGACTCATTAAGTGAACTAGCGCGCGTCAATTCTTCGAAGCCTGACATAACTAACCCACCTGTCCCTGCAAATATAAATCAATTTCTTGGGTAGCAAACCATTGCAATTCATCATCTCCTGGTACCGAAAGTAAAAGAGAGTCGACTTCCTTAATTGATACGGCCCGACTTAGAGTGATCTCTCCATTTTCACCTTGCACAGTTTCTTTTCTTGGTAATTCTGCCGCCAAGACATATCCATATGAACTTTGTTCACTTCCACGCGAGATATCTCTTGCTCGCTCACTGGCTTCATACTCTAATTCCTCTTCGGATAATTCAATGTCAAATTTGTCCGGTACTGCGAAACCAGCTGAAATTGTAATGAATCTCGTGCTCACTAAAGTTTCAAGATCAAAGCGTGTGGCAGGTAGGTAGATTCGCACTTGCCTAGCCTACAGAGTCGCCGTTCATGCTGGTTCCACCATATGAAGCAAGCCCGTTTATTAGGGCAGATATCGAAGCGGCTTTACTGCCTTTCACTTCACTTACAAGCAGACCATTTCTAACACAATCAGTGAAGAGTTGGTTGGCTCTAGGAAAAAAGCGAATATCTAATTCTTTTGATCCAGATATTTGACTCTTTACCTGGGACATTGTTTTTGAATTAGCTTCAGATTTGTTTACAACAATACTTATATTTAAATTACTATTGATCTCTAGAATCTGGTCTACCATCAACTTTAATCGCAGCAATGAAAAAATATCATCTTGCCCAATCAGAAATATCTTTTCTGCCCTATTAAGAAAATATGAGTGCAAAGAAGCATTTCCTTCTAAATCAAAGACCCCACCATCAACCACTATTTGTGAAAATTTCTCTTGGCACTTTCTTCTAAGATCAGACCATTTTTCTGGAGTTGTAATTTCTATTTTTGAACGAATTAGTGGATTACAGAGTAGGTCGTAATTCGGGCGTATCGTAATTGCGGTAAAAGCAGATGTGCTTCTATGCTGATCATCAAATCCAAAAAAGAGCGCACCTTCAGCACCATTAATGTTTTCCTCGGCAAGCAAAACTTTCTGTCCACCACGGGCCAGTCCTCCTGCATAGTTCCAGGCCAAGGTAGATGTCCCAGGTGAACCTTTAGTTCCTAAAAAAAGAATCTCTTTGGCGCCGACAACAATATCTACACAGTTAATTTCATCCATTTTTGCAAACAACTTAACTGGTAGTAATTCCACCTCTTCTGGTGAAATTATCATGTTTATCTTGAATTTTTTCCATCTTTCATCAGTAGTACTTCCAATTCCCACTATCCAATCTGCACGTACCTCTTTTTTGCTTTTCTGGTCAGGAGTCAGAATCAGTATCACTTCTTTAGAATTGTCACCAACAAAATTATTTAAATCAAATAATCTCTCAGCTATATTCAATTCGGCTCGAATAAAAGCCCGGATAATTTTGCTCTCGATCAAAGGTGTTGAAACGGCAGTTACAACCCTAAACTGGGTTTTTCTATCTGACTTGATGTTGGACAATTCTAAAATTACCTCCTTGGGTATTACTCAATATCTGCAATACCTCTTCAGTTGGGACGATTAATGTCAGGTTTACTAAATTGTTGAAATCAATCCCTTCTCGATCGAATGCCAAAACTCCTAAATCTTTACCGATTAGCTGTGCCGTAAAAGGCGCCTCATTTGAAACTGAGTAAAGATCTATTTTCTCGCCCGGTGCCAAAATATTTGAGATGTATTCCCTACCTACTGGCAAAACAATTACTGAATTGTTAAACACTTCTGGATCTTGCGAAATTGCCCCTGTGGGAATCAATTCATTTGTCATCACGGGGCGAGTTATTTGCATACCAATAATGGGTTGTTCGGCCGATAAGTAAGAATGCGCTTGAGTTTCAAAACGCACTTTACGAATTTCCAAATCATCCCTTTTTATTAATTGTCCTGAAAAAAGGTTGTGTCGTGCAGCCCACATATCCGCTGTTTTAGGTTGGTTGGTAATAACCAAGAAAAAAGCTACTGATGCTGAGATGACAAGGAGTAACCCGACCAAGTATCTGATTCGCACTCCCCTTGAATACTTCAACAGAAGGCCCAAGATAAAACTTTGTCCACAGTCATCTAAATGGATGAAGAGATATCAACTCTTTGGTGGAATTTTCTGACTAACAAAAAAGCCATGCTCTTTTTAACAGGAGGGCATAAAAATGAATACAACTCAAACAATCAGCACTCATCACGGTCTTATTTTTCGAGCTGCGCCATCTATTCGAAAAAGCGATGGCCAAGAACTAGAGGAAGGAGATCTCGTTGATTCAGAAACTCTAATTTTTCAGAGTTCACAACTTGGATTTATTCCTATTCCTGATGATCTAGAAGGCGAATTGGATCGAGAATTCAGTAGAAAACCAACTCTCGTCTCCGCTCTTCCCGAGGGAGATCTTTGGGCAGAACGATTTGTAATTTTGGCGCTAGAAGTTATGGCTGGATCTCGCCCAATAGCTCAACTGTCTCGTTGGTGTTCTAGGAAAGTTTTCACTTACCTAATTGAAAATATTCACCCAAAAAAAACTATGCCAAAACTTGGCAAATTACACATAGGTAAACCCAATGACGAATGCATGGAAGTTGTTCTACTCCTACATAGCCCAGTAAGAAAACGCGCCCTAATGGCTCGATTTGAAGCAGTCGATGGTCGCTGGCTTTGTAACTGTCTCCAAATTTTGTAATTTTTAACGGTTGCGAGGATCCCCGTGGCACCGTTTGTATTTTTTGCCAGAACCACAGGGGCAGAGTGAATTACGAGAGACATTATCTGTTTTCGTAACAGGGGCTACGTACTCGCCTGGCGCCGAGTATTGCAATTCTCGATTCTCCTCTTGATTCGAAATGCCACGGGCTTGAATCTGCTCACCCTCGCTTGTACTTTCAACTGAAACTTCAGCACTGAAAAGTAAACCTACAGACTCTTCTTTGATGCCTTCCATCATGGCGGCAAACAACTCGTAACCTTCTTTTTGATACTCAACAAGTGGATCTCTTTGAGCCATGGCACGTAGACCAATTCCCTCTTGCAGATAATCCATCTCGTAAAGATGGTCACGCCATCTACGATCAAGTACCGACAAAACAACTCTGCGTTCGAGCTCGCGCATAATTGGAGTAGTCAAAGCGCTCTCTCGCTTCTCATATTGCTTTAATGCATCTTCGACAAGTATTTGTTGTAAGTACTCGGTTGAGATCCCACTTCTTCCCCCACAATCTTCTTCCAACTCGCTTATGGTGACTCCTACTGGATAGATACCATGCAACGAAACCCAAAGGGCCTCAAGGTCCCAATCTTCTGGAAACCCTTGTGAACTTCCAAAAGCAGCAGAAGTTCCGACTGCATCTTCAATAAATGCGGTCATTTGCGATTGAAGGTTTGCACCTTCAAGCACTTCGCGTCTTTCTCCGTAAATTACTTGGCGCTGCCGATTAAGAACGTCATCATATTTAAGAACATTTTTCCGAATCTCAAAGTTTTGGCTCTCGACCTGCGTTTGAGCTGATCGAATTGCGTTGCTAACCATCTTTGACTCTATGGGAACGTCATCTGGAATCCCTGATGCACCTAAAAATCTTTCAACAAGAGCCGAATTAAAGCGACGCATTAGATCATCTTGAAGTGAAAGATAGAATCGAGATTCTCCAGGATCGCCTTGTCGACCAGATCTACCACGAAGCTGATTATCAATACGGCGCGATTCATGTCTTTCGGTGCCAAGAACATACAAGCCACCAAGCCCGACTACTTCATCATGCTCAGCGGCCACTTGCTCCCTCTGACTTGCAATTTCCGCCGGCCAGGCCGCTTCATACTCTTCGGGAGTTTCAGCGGGAGATAATCCACGTGCTTGCAAATTGAAATCAGCAAAAAAGTCAGCGTTTCCGCCAAGCATAATATCCGTACCACGGCCAGCCATATTTGTAGCAACGGTAACTGCGGCTTTACAACCGGCGCGGGCAATAATTGTTGCTTCTCGTTCATGATGCTTTGCGTTCAATACTTCATGCTTAATTCCGCGCTTGGTTAACAAACCAGATAATTCTTCTGATTTCTCTACGCTAACCGTACCGACCAAAACTGGCTGTCCTTTTTTATTTCTTTCAACAATATCCAAGACAACTGCGTTAAATTTAGAAATTTCTGTTTTGTAGATCAAATCAGAAGAATCTATGCGCTGCATGGGGCGATTTGTTGGGATTGGAACTACTCCCAATTTATAGATCTGATGAAACTCTGATGCTTCAGTTGTTGCGGTACCGGTCATTCCAGAGAGCTTTTTGTAAAGTCTGAAATAATTCTGCAATGTAATTGTTGCTAAAGTCTGATTCTCATCTTTAATTTGGACTTTCTCTTTTGCCTCTAATGCTTGATGTAGACCCTCGTTATATCGTCTTCCATGCAAGATTCGACCGGTGTGCTCATCAACAATTAGTAATTCTCCGCTCATAATTACATAATCGCGATCTCGCTTGAACAATTCTTTCGCTCGAAGTGCATTATTTAAGTAAATAATTAGGGGCGTATTTTCTGCTTCGTAAAGATTTTGGATTCCAAGTGCTTTTTCTACTTCAGTAATTCCAGATTCAAGAACGCCTACTGTTTTTTTCTTCTCATCAACTTCGTAGTGAACATTTACTTGCAGACGAGTGACGATATTTGCGAATTCTGAATACCATTTTGTTGGACGATCGGAAGGTCCACTGATAATCAGAGGAGTGCGGGCTTCGTCAATAAGAATAGAGTCAACCTCATCCACAATTGCAAAATTGTGTTCGCGTTGTACGCAATCTTCGATAGACCATGACATGTTGTCGCGTAAGTAGTCAAAACCAAATTCATTATTTGTTCCATAGGTGATATCACATGCGTATGCTTCGCGTCTTTCGGCTGAATCCATCGCGCTAACAATTACTCCGACTTTCAATCCAAGAAAGCGATGTACGCGCCCCATCCATTCACTATCGCGTTCAGCTAGGTAATCATTTACCGTAATGACATGGACGCCTTTCCCAGCTAAGGCATTTAAATAAGCTGGCAAAGTTGAAACTAAAGTTTTACCTTCACCTGTGCGCATTTCTGCGATATTTCCACGGTGCAGCGCAATTCCTCCCATGAGCTGAACATCGTAATGACGTTGGCCCAAAGTCCTCTTGGCCGCTTCACGCACGACGGCAAAAGCCTCTGGAAGTAAATCATCTAGATCTTCACCTTGGTCTAGCCGCTGGCGAAATTCAATAGTTTTATTCCTAAGTTGTTCATCTGTTAATTCCACGATTGCAGACTCGAACTCATTGACTTTTTTAGCAGCCTTTTGGAGATCTTTTACGACACGTCCTTCACCTGCACGCAGGATCTTGTCTAGTATCGCAACCACGGACACCTTTTCGTTAACGCTCGCTCAGTATGGACAGTAATTATCTAGGGCTACTCTAATCGTGAGGGGCGCTTGGCTTCCAATTGTCCGCCTTATTTACGCCGCGAGAGCCCAGTATGGGCTGCCGTGATGGCCCCAAGTGGCAAGAGTCCGCGCTGACCAAGCGCCCGTATAGCTTCTCGCAAAGTAGCCCCAGTGGTCAGTAAATCATCCACCAAAATCACAGGGGAACTCTGAGCCAAATGTAAGTTTTTTGAAACGCAATCAAATGCGCCAACTAAATTTTGAGAGCGTTGTTTTTCATCAAGGTTGCTTTGGTCCTTTACATTCCTATTTACTCTAAGGAATGACAGGACCTTATCCCCGCTCTGAATTGAAACTTGAGTGCAAAGCTCCATCATGAAATCGCGACCACGTCGCCGGATTGATTTGAGATTTGAAGGTATAGGTACGAGGGTGCAGATCGAATCACTAGCGATTTGAAGTCGAGCCTTAAGGAGCGCTTCTATCAAAATTTTTCCCGCTTCTCGCTCGCCATTTTCTTTATACGCTAGCAAAACAGAGCGTACTTCATTTCGATATTGGGCAACTGAAATAACCGAAACATTATTTTGATTTAAAATATATGTAATTGGTGGCTCCTGCCAAAATCTATTGCAATCTTCACATATACCTGGCGAAGGAATTTGACATCCAGGGCACTTCTTTGGATATACCAAATCTAAAAGAGGGCTTAGAAACTTTTTCATGATTTATTAGTACTGAGAAATCCTGTTATAACAAAGTAGGAAGTTATTTTCTGCGGATCATTCCGGTATGTGCAAAATTGGAATTGGCCGCTCATGCAATATTTGACCGCGCTCTCGAGGGAAAGTAAAAATAAATTGCGCACCCTTTCCAATTTCACCCCAGACTTCAATAACTCCCCCATGTAGTTGGGCATCCTCTTGTGCAATTGAAAGGCCGAGTCCAGTTCCACCTTTAGTTCTTGCCCGAGAAGGATCTGCCCGCCAAAAACGATCAAATACTCGATTTAACTCACTTTTTCGCAAACCAACTCCGAAATCTCGAACACTTACCGCGACACTTTCTTCGGTGGCCCTGATTAAAACCTCAATATCTTTGTTTTCAGCGTGTTCTATGGCGTTAATGAGTAAGTTTCGCAAAATTCGATCAATTCTTCTCGGATCTAAAACCACAGAAACTGGTTCCTCAGGCTCAGTAACATGTATGTCTATCCGGTTATCATGTGCGATTGGTATCAACGCATCAATACTGCGATGAACAACAACTTTGAAATCAAGGATTTCTGGCTCAAGCTTAACAACGCCCGCATCAAAACGACTCACCTCCAACAACTCACTCAACATATATTCAAATCTGTCAATTTGCGCCATCAACAACTCCGCACTTCGCGAGATCGTAGGTTCAAAACTATCCCTTGTTTTGAACAAAACATCTGCAGCCAAGCGCATCGTTGTTAACGGAGTTCTTAGTTCATGCGAGACATCAGCCACAAATCGCTGCTGTACTCTGGACAAATTCTCGAGCCGCAAGATTTGTTCTTGCAGGACATTCGCCATGTCATTGAATGAAGTTCCGAGACTGGCCATCTCTTCTGCCCCTTCGGTACTCATTCTTTCTTCAAGCTGCCCGGCCGCTAACTTTTCAGCAATCTGCGCAGCAGATCTGACTGGTCGAACAACTTGTCTAACCACGACAGTGACGATGATTGCAATTAAAAGTATGAGTGCCAGCCCACCTATTAAAAGAGTGCTCCGAACTAAGGCAATATTTTGATATTCATTTTCAATGTTGAATAAAAAATAGATTTCGTAGATTCCCACGGTAGGAATTGCAACTTTTCCACCAATAATTAGGGCTCTAGGATCACTTCTGGGGGCTGTTATTGGAGAGGTATTCTCGCGAGAAATAATTACACCATAAGCATGTTGTAATTCTGTTGAAGTACGCACTCTATTACGTAACTCATCTGGAATTGAATTTTTTGAAATCAAATTAGTAGTTCGTTCGGTTTCTAGCAAAGTTCCTTGAGGGGAATTTTGCTGAATTAAAATTACTTCACGACTAACTCCACTTTGATTGCTGGGTGTAAAATTATTAATTACATCATCTAATGCGGTTTTATAAGATTTAAGCAACTGAGTGCTTAGCAATGAAAATTGTGACTCTGTTTGATAAATTGAGGATTGACTTTCAGAAATCGCCGCTTCCAGTCTTGAATTCTTAATACCGTCTTGGACTCTTGCAAGAATGATAAACGCCAAAATCGAGGTCGTAATAGTTGACAGAACAACCGTACTTGCCACAACCCGCACAGCTAAAGAGGTTTTCTTCATGATCTTTAAATCATTTACTTTGGATGAAATTTCCAGCACGATAGCCAACACCACGAACTGTCATTACTAATTCTGGATTATCAGGATCACGTTCAATTTTAGAGCGAAGTCGTTGCACATGGACATTGACCAATCTAGTATCTGCGGTTTGGCTATACCCCCAAACTTCAGATAGCAACGCATCCCGAGTAAAAACTCGGCCTGGCTCTCGCGCTAGGGCCACCAGTAAATCAAATTCAAGTCGAGTAAGAGCAATAATACGTCCATCACGCTTCACTTCATGAGCCACAAAATCTATCCTCACCTCGCCAAGAGTTAAAGCGGCAGTAGATGAGGGAACGCGGCGCAATCTAGTTTT
Source organism: Actinomycetota bacterium (assembly GCA_005786885.1). GTDB lineage: Bacteria > Actinomycetota > Actinomycetes > Nanopelagicales > Nanopelagicaceae > UBA3012. Next base: position 10,090 of record SYCR01000084.1, read on the forward strand.
GATTCGAGCGATTAATTCTCCGGGCTGAAAAGGTTTTACGATGTAGTCATCAGCACCGAATTCCAATCCTTTTACAATGTCGGTGGTTTCCCCTTTTGCGGTAAGCATCACTATGGGAACCATTGATTCCGCTCTAATTTGTTTACACACTTCAATGCCATCAATTCCTGGCAACATAATGTCCAGTAAGACTAAATCTGGTGGAGTAGCGCGGAAAATTTCCATTACTTCATCTCCGCGCCCTACCAAATCAACTTCCATGCCTTCGCCGGTTAACACGATAGCGAGCATCTCTGCAAGATCCTGGTCATCATCGACGACCATAATCAATGTCATTAGCTGCCGTGCTCCCACGAATTCAAGTAGAGCTCTTGGGCTGGAGTTAAGGAATCAATTGAGCCGCCCATGCTGGCAAGCTTCAAGCGAGCAACTTCCTTATCAATCTCAGAAGGTACGTCATATACGCCAGGCTTTAATCCTTTACCAGCTTTTACAAGCCATTCAGCGGTTAGTGCCTGATCAGCAAATGACATATCCATTACAGCAGCAGGATGGCCCTCGGCCGCCCCAAGATTTACTAAACGACCTTCTGCAAGTAACAAAATTCTTCTACCGTCCGCCATTACATACTCATCGGTCTGGTGGCGAATCTTCAGATTCTTCTTTTTCGCATTTATTTCCAGCCATGCAACATCAATCTCAATATCAAAGTGTCCTGAGTTTGCGGTTATGGCTCCGTCCTTCATTACTGCAAAATGTTCTTCACGTAGTACATCACGATTTCCAGTCACTGTTATAAAAATATCTCCAACTTTTGCAGCATCAATCATTGGCATTACGCGGTAACCCTGCATCATGGCATCTAATGCTTTAGTTGGATCAATCTCAGTAACTACAACATCTGCTCCCATGCCTTTAGCACGTTCTGCGACACCTTTCCCGCAGTAACCAAATCCTGCAACGACAACAATTTTTCCAGCGATCAAAGTATTAGTCGCCCGGAAAATTGCATCTAATGTTGATTGACCAGTTCCAAATCGATTATCAAACATATGCTTTGTGTCGGTGTCGTTCACGGCAATCATCGGGAAAGTCAGCGCACCGTCTTTGGCCATTTGGTGCAAACGAATTACACCAGTGGTTGTTTCCTCACATCCAGCGGATACATTTGGAAGCAACTCACGCCGTGTGGTGTGCAATGTATTTACTAGATCGCAACCATCATCAAAAACTAAGTTTGGCTGTAAATCGAGAGCTGCGTTGATATGGCGGTAATAGCCGTCGCGGTCAATTGCATTGTGTGCAAATACATTGATTCCATACTCATGAACCAGTGCCGCTGCTGTGTCATCTTGAGTTGAAAGTGGATTTGATGCGCAAAGAGATAGTTCAGCACCACCGGCAGCAAGAGCGCGCATTAAATTTGCGGTCTCAGTTGTCACGTGCATGCAAGCTGAAATACGAATTCCAGTAAATGGCTTCTCTTTTTCAAATCGAGTTCTAATCTGTGCCAGAACTGGCATGTTCCGCTCAGCCCATTCAATTCTTTTCTTGCCTTCGGCCGCAAGAGTTATATCGGCAACGTCATATTTGTCGGTCTTATTTATGGCGGTAGCGGTCATTTCAATCCTTACTCGAATCGGTCAATAGCCAAATGATTGACCAAGGTTTAGAGCGCTTACCTTACTAAGAAGTGCCGGATTTAACCTTGTGACGCTAACCAAAGCGAGCCAGTGCCGCTGTATTGAAACCGTCCTGCTGGAATAATTGCGCCTAAATCCCCGCTAATCGTGATCGAACTCTCCCCCTTGGCGGCGCTAAGGAGCACTTCGCCGCCCCATACAAAGGCGATTGTTTCGGTAGTGAGCAAGTGAGTTTGGGGATCTTGGGATACAGGGAGTTCTGCCAATTTAAGATCAGGAGCGTTCCAAGTTTTACCATTTACTAAATTTTCCGGAACAACCAAGTAACTTTCTAAATTTTTTGCCGAAGTGTCTGCAATATCTAAAAACAACTTTAGGTTTATAGGTTTAATTGTTAAACCACCACGAACCACATTGTCGCTTGCAGCCATTACTTCAACCCCAACGCCATTTAGATACGCGTGAATTGTTCGCGGAGGGAGATAGACCGCTTGTCCCGGAGTTAGTTTTACAAAATTGCAAAGTAATGTTGCAAGAACATCTAGTCGATCTGGATAAGTATTAGCTACCATCAAAGTCCAAACTTGCCGATCTGAAGGATTGGCTATTTTTTGCAAATTACGGATCAACTCTGGAATTAACTTCAGATCATCTGGCACTCCCAAAAGAATGCTCAACAAATTACTTATTGAATCCGCATTCTTAATTTTTGGGATTAGAAAATTCGAAATACTTTTAGTTTCCATTGAATTAATTGCCTCGATGATTTGGATTTCACTAGCAATACCAGCTAAGGCATAAAATTCAGACAAAGCTACGAGCATCTCTGGTTTGTGATTTGCATCTGAAAATAAATTAGGAGTTGCCGCAACTTGTACTCTATCTGGATGAACTTGTAAGGATAAAGTCTGAGCAACAGCCAAAATCTTTGCTAGAACGGGCAGTCTTCCATTTGGAAAATCCCCAAACCATAACTCTGCTTCAGGCAGGTCGCTACATTTGACTCCCCTATTTCCTGCCAATACCGAATGGGATCCCCAAGCATAAGTTTTTACAACTCCGTTTAGTTGTTGAATTTTACTCATTTCGACTTTGTCTCTAATTAACGTTTTCGCGCTTGATCAATGAGTAAAACTGGAATTCCATCTCGAATTGGATAAGCAAGCGGACATTTTGCACACAATAATTCAGAATCAACTTCTGCTAGTGAGGAATGACATTCAGGACAAGCTAGCACCGCTAATATCTTTGGGTCGATACTCATTTGCTCATCCTGTTCTTCCTGATTAGTTATCTTGGATCAACTTACTTTAATTTAGCAATCAACTCCAAAACTTCATCTCTCATGGAGGTCATTATTGCACCAGTATCCCCTTCTACATTTAGGCGTAAAAGCGGTTCTGTATTGGATCCCCTTAAGTTAAACCACCATTTTTTTGAAATCACCATTAATCCATCCAACTCATCAATCTCCAGAAGATCAGGATGGTTTAAATAATTTGATTTAACTTTTGAAATGAGTTCTTGAATATCACCTACTTTGGTGTTTATTTCTCCACTCTGAACATATTTTGCATATGGTGACAGTAATTGCGACAAAGTTGTGCCTGCATTGGTAGAACCAAGAGCGGCTAAAGTGTGGAGGGCAGCCAGGGCACCTGAATCAGCACCCCAAAACTTTTCAAAGTAAAAGTGGCCCGAGTGCTCCCCAGCAAAAACTGCACCAGATTCAGCCATCATCGATTTAATAAATGAGTGACCCACTCGACTTCGCAGCGGTTTGCCACCATTTTCCAAAATGGTCTCAGGCACGATGCGTGAGGAAATTAGACTGTAAATAATGGTGGCTCCTGGGTTATTAATAATTTCACGTTGTGCGATTAGTGCACTTAGCACGGAAGGATCAACTAGGTCTCCTTTTTCATCGACTAGGAAACAGCGATCGGCATCCCCATCAAATGCAAGGCCTAAATCCGCCTGGTTTGCTAATACGCTTGCCTGCAAATCCACCAAATTAGCTGCATTTATTGGGTTTGCTTCATGATTTGGAAAAGTTCCATCTAATTCAAAAAACATCGGAATCACTTCTATCGGCAAGTTAGCAAAGATTTTTGGAGCAGTATGGCCCGCCATGCCATTGCCCGCATCGATTACAACCTTTAGAGGCCTGATCTCTTTACAGTCAACTAAGTTATTTAAGAATTGCGCATACTCTTCTAGTAAATCTTGAGATGTAATACTTACAATTTTATTTTTATTAGGTTCATCATAATTTCCATTTAGTAGTACTTCACGTATGAAATCTAATCCCGAATCTCGGCCGATAGGTTTTGCAAATGCTTGTGCCATTTTAATTCCATTGTAAGGGGCTGGATTATGACTCGCAGTAAACATTGCTCCAGGCATCTTTAATTTTCCAGTGGCAAAATAAAGTTGATCTGTTGAGCAAAGACCAATATTAATGACGTGAGTTCCTTGTAGATTTACTCCCTCACTGAATGCTCGAACTAATTCAGGAGATGATGGTCGCATATCGTGACCAACCACTATGCATTCACTCTTTACTAACATTGCAAACGCTTGCCCAATATCAAAAACAAATTCTGGAGTTAGGTAATTTTCGACTAAGCCACGTACATCATAAGCTTTGATAATCTGATCAATAAAATTTAACTCATATTTCATATCTTTATTCCGATGGTAGTGCGCGCAAATGTCCTCGACGGCCAAGTGTTGGGTGAACCACTTCTTTTTGCGGTGAAACTACACTTCGCACCGCTTCTGCGATGGCAAGTAAATCATCATGAGTTGGTCCTGATTCGTACTCTTCTGTGGCTAGTTTGATTAACTCCCAACCGCGTGGTGGTGTCAATTTTTCTCCATGAGCATTACAAAGATCATAATTGTGTGGTTCGGCAAATGTTGCAAGTGGGCCAAGGACAACTGTCGAATCAGAATAAATGTAGGTCAACGTCAACACTGCTGGTTCGCTACATCCCATCTTGGCGCAGCGACGAATAGATTGCCGCGTAGGACGAGCTGTACCGGATGTGCTGTTAGGCACGTTGCGAGACATGTATATAAGGTAGTCGTTTCTTTAGAAAGAGTTTGGGATTGGCGCGACCAATAAAGTCAAAATTACTTTCTAGGAGTCAAAACTTCGCTATCTGAAATTGGAAGTGCTGAGCGTTCAATTGCAGTAACCGGCCTAATTGCCATTACCGAGATTCCTCGGGAATCCTGCACTGAAAGGCTGGCAAATACCGGCTTAGCCCCTGGGATTATTCGAATTGAGATCACATTGGATGGAATTTTCCACGTTGCTATACCCGATAAATTCTTCCGATTTACTTTCTTCCGATTTGTTGTTGCTTCTACAACCACAGAACTGTCTTCCGTGTAAACATTAAGATTCATCCCGATCGCAGGCACGGTGATTGCTTCAATGTTTTGAGCGTTAATTGCTTCACTTCCTGAACTCCAGGCAAAATCAGATACTGAGCCTTTAACGCTGGAGAATACTGATGCAACTATGGGTTCGGTTGCCTCAATCTGCAAAGCTAGAAATCTGCCTGTTGGTAAGGATGTGAAGGGAACTTGAATGACCTTACCTGCAGGAACTTTTAAATCTGCCAAACCAACAGGGGTATAAATCCCTGACTTTGCTAAATAGGTAACTTTTACCACAGCATCTGCTTCACCCGGGGCGAGAAGGCGCAGAAACTGTGATTTAACTTTTTGATTTTTCATCTTTCCAAATATTGAAGTGATAAATACTTTCTTGTCAGGGGTTGCATTTGGAGTAACAAAATCTCCCCCAAGTTTTGCAAGACCTTTTTTACGCTCATCAAACAAAACGGCAGAGAATCTTCCAGCTCTAGCGGTTAGATGAAACGCTAAAAACTTTTTATTTGTGACAAGTGAGTTCAGTTGAACTATTCGTGTGCTTTGTGACGAAATAACTAAACTTTGATTACTTTCTTTTCCGTCTTCACTCCAAATCTCCAAATCTATTACCGCTTTACTTTGATTTGGATTTACAAATTGAAAATATCCAATACTAGATATGGTTGACATGCCACCTAGGAACCATTTTTCACTAATGGCAGGAGTACATTGACTAAGAGCCATCCAGCTTTGCGGTTTTACAGCGACTAAAAGCGGACTTGCACCTAAGCCCTCTACTTCTTTTGCTTTACTCCCCAAACTAATTGAAGAAGTTTTTTGAGTTTTAAATTTTCTTTCACCTTTTTGTATTGTTGCTACTCCTCGTTTCTTGGCAGATAAATAGACAACAGAGTTGACGCCTTTGGGTTCAGACGGACAGATCGTTGGCGAAATGTTTTCACTGTATTTTCTAATCTCAGGTTTTGCTGAAAAAATCTGTGAGAGAAATACAATGAAAATTGCTGAAATTGAAATGGCTTGAACCCGATTAATTCTTATCTCTTGGAGTTTTATCATCTGGCCAACTCGACATCTGAAAGCTGTGATCTCTTTCTTCCGCGAGGTAAGGCGAAAAATACGATAAGTCCTATTGTCATCAACTGTAGGGAAATTCCAGCTCTTTGCAGAGTTCCATCATGAATCAAAAGTGCATCTCCTGGATTTTTAACTTTAAACTTCGTTAATCCTTCTGCGGTTATTTCTGGTTTTACAAATTGGCTATCCACCAGTAATTGCCAACTGGAACTAAAGCGCTCTGCAAGTAAAATTTCGCCAGAATTTGGAACCGTAAAATTAGCTGAAATTCGATTTGAAGGAAGTGCAATTGGCTCTGCATCTTTACTAATAAATTTTACTCGAGCAGAGTTTCCCGATATTTTCCAAAGTACACCGTCTTTGGTTGCCGACAATCGAACTAATCCTCCGACACCATCAATTTTGCGTGCAACTTCTTTGTCAACCGGCTCATTTAAGAAAACATATCTAACGCCATAATTTGCTAACTGCTCACTTGGATATTCTCCTGCGCCATCAACAATTTCTGAAACAATTTTTGAAATTACTGGATCTTCCTTATACATTAAATCCATTTCGCCAAAAACGAGATCGCGCTCTCGTAGCAACGCGTAGGAAACGCTTGTACCAAGATCACTTTGTTGGCTTTGTAGTATCAAAGTCCGAGATCTTTCTTCCCCTGCGGTAGCCGCAGCAACAAACGGAGGAATTATCTGTAAATTTCCAGCTCGTGTTGGACTGTCAGATCCAGGTAAAACCCACCAAATTGAAAGTGCAACTGTGGAATAGATTGCCACCGTTGAAAGAATTGCAGTGGAGATGTGCCTGTATCCGAAATTTGAATTTTGCAATCTGTAGACCAAGCCATTCAGCATGGAAGTCAGTGCCAGTAAGCCAAAGAAATTAGCTAGTGCAAGGGAAGCCCCGGGCCAAACTCTTGCATGAAGCGAATCACCATTTGAATGAATAGCTATCGCCATGAGAATTGCAGCAAAACTAGTTGAAACAAGAGTGAGCGCACCCAGAAGGACAGCATGCGTGGAACGAAGTGCAATCAGGCCGATTAAAGCAACTAGGCCCAAAATAAATATTGGTGGAGATCCAACGCCTCCGGGGTTACCAATCAATGCTTGCCAAGGTTGACCTACATCGCTACTAATTCCACTCTCCATGAGCCATTTCGTTGGATGTAGTAGTGCATTTGTGGACCAAGGTGCGAGAGCCCCAATGGTCGCAGCAGTTATAACCCCAAATTTCTGAATCCGTTGGTAAAAAACAATCGAGCGCCACTGTGAATTAAAAATAATGTAAATCATTGAACCCACACCAATTAAGAAAGAGGGTGGACTGAGTGAAACTAATAATGCGAAGAGCCCACTTAAAACTGTGATTTTTCTCCAACTTAAATTTTCCGGCGCATGTGCCTGCTTTCCGGCAAGTGCACACATCGGTAAAAAAATTATAAAAAGTAAAGTGCCGATTCGACCTGATGAAATCGAAGTAATCACCAATGGATTTAACGCATAAAGTAATGCGCCTAATGCTGAATTTCCTTGTGATAAATCTCGATCACGCAGAAATGCAAAAAAAGTGGCTGCTGCCAATACTGGGCCAAATAAAAATAGGATTGTCACGAGTAGGGATACATTTCCAAAAGTAAAAATTGATAAAAGAGATAGCAGCGGAAGAATTGGCATTGCAGGAGTGTTACTACCAAGTGCCACGGCATGCCAAGAGTCACTGTAAATTCTCATCAGTTCGGTGGCCCCTGCAGGCATACTTAGAAGGGTTCCGCCAGAAATATCTCCCAATCGGTTTCTTCCTGCAATTAGTGAAATTAATGTCAAGGAAATCAAAAGAATTGGAAGTGGTCTGATCAAGACTCGTAGTGACTTGGGCTTGCTTTCAGAGTCAATTAAATCGGCGTCTTCATTTATTGGTTCAGTAATTACTGTTGTCGGGGCGCTATCAGTACGTCGTAAGATCAAATCGCGTAGATTTTCTAATGGATTAATAATTTGATCTCGCCACGGAGCAAGGAAAGGTCGCACTACGCGGGATGGAAGCAAGCGCGTTAACTTCCGGCGTTTTCTAGCTTTTCTGAGAATATCAATGCGCGAAAAGTTCAGTGCAATAGCCACAATCTCATCTAGAGCGTATCCCGGTAACTTCGCAAGTAAATAACCTGATGCTCGCAAAATTGCAGTAAATAACAATCGGATTGAAACCCACGGAAGAATCCATGTCGGTGTATTAACCAGAAGTACATATGCTGCATGTCGACGGTCTAATAAGTGTGGACGATGAAGAGGTGCGCCTTCTACATCAACTTCACGCCGTTCTGTTGCGGCAGCTTCTGCATGGTAGACAACAGAATCAGTTACGCAAATCACTGAATATCCAGCAACATGTGCGCGCCAACCAAGATCTACATCATCCCTAAACAAAGTTAGGTGTGGATCAAATCCGCCTAACTCCTCAAACAGATCTCGACGAATTAGTGCGCCAGCGGTGCTGACTGAAAGTACATTTCGAATTCCATCATGTTGACCTTGATCGCGTTCGCGCGGTTCAAGACCGGTCCAACGCGCTCCATTGACTCCAATGCTGATTCCAACTTCAAGTAAATAACCGCGATCATTCCAACCACAAATCTTGGGACCTGCAATTCCGACCTGGGGACGTTCACTTACGGCTTCAAGCAATGCGGCGAGTGCACCGGGTGCAGGCGCACAATCATCATGCAACAGCCAAAGCCATTCATCTGATCCATCACCGCCGTCACCGTCATCACTCTTGAAACCGATCTCAGGGAGAGTTTCAACCGCGATCGCTACGGCTTCACCAAAACCACGTTCGCGCTCTAACTCAATTAGCGGCAAGCCTGAGTTGGAAATTAATTGACGGGAAGAATCTAAAGAGCCGGTGTCTGCTACAAGCACTTGGTTTGCCGGTCTCGTTTGTGAAGATATCGCGGCCACAACTTCTGGAAGCCAACGCGCACCATCATGAGTTACCAATATCGCGGTGACAGTTAAATCTGAATAAGTTTTATCGGGCTCGGGCGCCAATAGCCCCTCGGGAGTACTCATAACAACCCCACCTTACGGTGCTGGCTTACTGGGAGGTAATCACCACAGCAAGCGCAAAATTACGCTGGACGTCGCTTAAGTCGGCGTCGTTCCCGCTCGGAAAGTCCGCCCCAGATGCCAAACCGCTCATCATGTGCGAGGGCGTATTCCAGGCATTCGGTACGTACCTCACAGGACAGACAAACCCGCTTGGCTTCACGGGTCGAGCCACCTTTTTCCGGAAAAAACGCTTCGGGGTCAGTCTCGGCACAAAGTGCTCGTTCCTGCCAACCTAGTTCAACTGAATCATTATTGGCATCTCCCGAGATTGGAAGTAATTGCGCCATAGCTAATCCCCTTAAAGTTTTGCTCACGGCAAGTGAGCAACTAAGGAGAATTACACGCGTGTAACTCTCTTTCGTCAAGTCGGTTTGGTGAAAATTCGGGGATGAATATTAAAAAAGCGGTATTTCTTGCCGAAAAACCGCATTTTCGGCGATTTTTTCGCCATCGGCTACTACAGCTCCAATAATTTGGGCGGAATGTCCGACTATCGCTCCCCGACCTAAAATTGAATTACTTATCTGCGAATTCGCGGAAATCTGTACGCTGGCACTAATTATTGATCCAATAATTTCGACTCCAGCACCTACTGAGACGTCACCCCCGATTGTACTTCCACCTGAAATTTTTGCAGTCAAATCGATTTTTGCAGTTGGTGACATAACACAATCATTATTTTTATTTACAATGGCAGGCGATGAGATTTTCCCGAGAACTAAATCTCTTGATGCAGTTAATAACGCTTGCGGAGTTCCAACATCTAACCAATAAGAATTATCGACGAAACCACGGATATTCGCGCCGTTTTTTAACAACTTAGGAAAAGTTTCGCGCTCGACACTTACTACTTTGTTTGCTGGAATTTGATCAATAATAGAACGCTTAAATATGTAACAGCCGGCATTAATGAGATCTGTTACTGGATTTTCCATTTTTTCCAGGAAATCTAAGACCCGCCCAGTTTGATCGCATGGAACACAGCCATATGCCCGGGCATCCTGCACTTTAGTTAAATACAAGGTTACGTCTGCATTTGAACTTTCATGTGCTTTTATTTGACCCGGCAGATCATGACCGCTCAAAACGTCACCATTAAAAATTACAACGGATGAATCTGGTGTTCCTGATAAAAATTCCGCTGCATTTCGAATCGCCCCACCTGTTCCTAGTGCGCTTTCTTCAACTGCATAGATTAATTTGACACCAAAATCTGACCCATCACCAAAATAGTCGGTGAAGGTTTGCGCCAAATATGAAGTCGCCAACACAATTTTATTTATTCCCGCGGCTTGTGCCTGGGCGATCTGATGAGCAATGAATGGAACCCCGCCAACCGGAAGCATGGGTTTTGCTACGGCATCAGTTAGCGGAGCTAATCGAGTTCCCCTACCACCTACAAGTAAAATTGCCTCGCGTTTTTGATGGCCCATAAATTACTACGCCTTACTTTCAATTAATCTTTTCGCTGCGGAAGCTATCTGCGCATCTGTCGAAGTAAGTGCAACTCGTAAATGTTTTGCACCTAATTCACCGTAAAAAACTCCTGGAGTAGCCAATATTCCAAGCTCTGCCATCCAAGCAACATCTGCCCAGCAATCATTCCCGCGCGTCACCCACAAATAGAGACCCGCTTCAGAGTGGTCAACCTGAAAGCCAACAGCTACTAAAGCTGATTTAAGCATTTGGCGGCGAGCGCGATAGCGATCTCGCTGTCCAACAACATGTTGGCGATCATTTAATGCCGCCGTCATCGCATGTTGGATCGGCAGTGGAAGCATCATTCCTAAATGTTTGCGAAGCTCTCGAATCTTTCCAATTATTTTTGGGTCTCCTGCAATAAATGCTGCCCGGTATCCCGCTGCATTTGAGCTTTTTGAAAGTGATTGAACACTTAGTAATCCGGTGTAATCACCATCGGCCACATTCAAAATAGATTGTGGGTCTGCGTCCCAGCCAAAATCCAAATAACATTCATCACTTGCCAGTGTGACGCCACGAGAGCGAGACCAGGAAATTATTTTTCTCAATAATTCTGGCGAACTAACTTGCCCGGTGGGATTTGATGGAGAGTTAATCCAAACCAAATCAGCAGAATTCAACTCTGGCCAGGTATCTGGATCGAGTGACACTGGAATAACTTCCGCACCAGCAACCAACGTACCAACAGCATAAGTTGGATAAGCAACTTCCGGAATTATTACTCGCCTTGCTTCAAGAAATGTTGGAAGCCACCCGACTAATTCTTTTGAACCAATTGTTGGCAATACATCTAATTTACTTTGATCAGTAGCATCAGAAATATTTAAACGTTTGCCTAGCCATCCGCGCATTGCGTCTCGGAGTTCGGCTGTTCCTATTGTCGTCGGATATCCGGGAGCATTACTAGTTGCTATTAATGCATCTTGCATAATTTCTGGAGTTGCATCTACCGGCGTTCCAATTGAGAGATCAACGATTCCCTCTGGATGTTCACTAGCTCTTTGTTTATACGGAACTAGGGCATCCCATGGGAAATCCGGAAGTTTCATTACTCGTTTGACTGTGCGGGTGGTGCTGCTTTGACTATTGGGTGGTCGGTTGGAGTTAAACCAACTTTTGCCGCTCCTCCAGGTGAACCGAGTTCGACGAAAAACTCTTCGTTTGCTGCTGTGTACTCTTTCCACACCCCTGGGACATCATCTTCATAATAAATTGCTTCAACCGGACATACAGGTTCGCAAGCACCACAATCAACGCACTCATCAGGTTGGATGTAAAGCATGCGGTTGCCTTCATAGATGCAATCAACTGGACACTCCTCAATGCAAGATTTGTCCTTGATGTCGATGCACGGTTGGGCGATTATGTAAGTCACTTACGTCCTCATATTTCTCTAGATAATCCGTTAAAGACCTTGTTAATAATTCTACTGTCTACTATTGGGTAAGCGGGCTAAGCCTACTAAGCCGCTTAAAGGGGGTCTTTGTTGTCAGACATTAATGCTGCCCTAGATCCTTCATCTGTTCCCGGACCCGTGGGGGCACGGCTCTCGATTCGACTGCAAACTCCGGGTCAGGATGGGTATCACGACCTGCTTGGTTACCTTGAACCAGGAAATTTAGTACGGCGCAAAGATGGCACTGTCACAAAATTTAATCCCGCTGATGTTGTGGCATGGCGGCAAGTTCCGATCACGCCCACTAAAAGTAACAGTGCTTCAATTATTGAATCATTAGAAAAAATCGCTCAACAAAATTGGATGCCTGAAAAAATTGAGGAGATTGGCAGTTGGCAACTACGAAGCAATAGAGGTTTTTCATTCCGCGCAAATTCCACTCTTCCACTGGGAGGAAAGGGATTTGGCACACCGGGAATTGAATTAAATAAAGCGATTTATAAAGTAATTGATTTCTATAAAGATTTAAATCAACCGGCTATCTTTCAAATTCTTCCATCTATCCATCAAGAGTTAGAGCGAAGCATTAAAGCAATAGGTTTTAGATCAAAAGGTGAAGTCCGTTTTGAAACCATGAAAATTAATAACCCCTTAATTTATGATCTAAAAGATATACATCTGCTTACCAGCGATTATCCGACTGATGATTGGTTTGCTTTGCATGGAGATAATGAGATAGCGGCTGAGTTGATGCTTCGAACTCCCTCGAAGTATCTACATCTCTACGAGGAGTCAGATCTTGTAGCAACCAGTCGCGCAGCATTCACCGAAGATTGGGCCGGAATATCTAGGGTTAGAGTAAGACCCGATAAGCAAAACCAAGGTTTAGGCAAAAAGATCATGCTCGCAACTTTGAATGAAATTAGAAGCAATGGATTAGAGAATGTATTTTTACAAGTGGAGTCAGAAAATGTAAATGCTCTTAAAATTTACCATTCACTAGGATTTAGTTTGCATCACTACTTGAATTATTCAATACTATATAATTAATTTCCTTCTCCGCGTTGAACTTCCAGAGGAGGATTCATCCACTTCGCCTCGGGATTTGTACAAATCACTCGATCCTCAGGGATGTAACGAGTGCGATATTTTTCTCGCTTAAATTCAATATTTTCTTTTTTCAAAATTCGATCTACTGTAATCGAAAATCCATCTACCCCTTCTTGGTAGATACACTCAATCGAATCCTCTTCGTAGATTTCGTGTTCAACAAAATTAGTTTTCGGTCCACTTTTAGTTTCTACTTCTACAAATTTTGTCCCATAGATCGAAACTGTTACCGAAGATTTTGTAAATGAGGTATCAACAAATATGGGGTAGCCCGAATTATTCCTGAATTTTACGTCTACATTTGGCCAGGCAACTGTTGATTCGCGTCCGGCTGGGTATCGAGAAATATAGAAACTATGAGGTTTATGTTGTACAAGTTCCAAACCGCTAAACCATGCAGCATTCCAAAGAGTTGTTGCTAATTGTGAAACTCCTCCACCAAGATCTTTTTTAAATACCCCGTTATCAATCATGATTCCAGGTACAAATCCCCGGGCTTCAGTCCGTTCACCTACAACTTTGTTATAACTAAATATCTCCCCAGGCTGCACAATTGTTCCATCCATCCACTGTGCGGCTCTATGAATATTTATCAATCGGTACTCAGCGTAAGGATAGTTAGTTGTGAAAGTTCCGATTACATCTTTAATTCCTAATCCGCCAGCCATCTCTGTCGTGACTTTTGCTTTTACAAGTTCAGGAACTACTGAAGCAACGCGGAATGGGCCTGTCTTGGAAAGAGCTGGAATTACTGCTTCATTTAACTTTGAATCGGGAACATCACTTCCATCCATTGATGGTTGCACTCGTGGGCTTCCATCCACCATGGCAAAAGATGCATTTATTGGTTCTCTTACAAATTTACTCCAGCGCAAACCAACTTGTTGAATGAAACTTTCCTTCACCCAAATCGGGGCTAATTTTCCGGATTTCCCAGGAGATGTCTGGAATGCGAGTGACTGAGCAATCTCAGTGGGGGTAACAACAATTGGTTGTGCTGAAACATTTATTGTTAATTGCTCACTTACGGCTTGTCGAGCAAATTCTAAAAGAGCTGTTGCATCTTTTGCTCTTGCTTTTGGTTTAACTGTTTTCATAGATAATTTAATAACATTTTTCTTCAACCAATGTTTTTCAACTGCCTTGATCGCCTTTTTCCGATCTATTTCAGTTCCAGAAAGTGAACTTACAACTTGGGGCTCCAATTCTTTGAATATAATTGTTGCATCCCGTGCAGCTTTTGTGGTTCTAATCTCTAAGGGCCGAAGTGCTTTTATGAATTTTTCTTTATCTAACTTTAATGTAGGTCTCAGATCTGTTTTAGATGTTAGTAGCGAAAATAAATTGATCGGGTTCAACGTACGCTTGGGAGCTTTTTCAATGGTTGCTTCTGAGTCCACCGATATGCCGGCACTTTTAGGTGAGATCGAAATACTTGCAGTTTTTGCAGTTAAGTTGATATTACTCTTAACTTTTTTACTCATCTGAAATTTTAAATCACTTATTGCCGCAACCTTGGTTTTTCCACCAATATCAATTCCCGAAACGCTCACTCCACTAGGAATTCCAGAACCAACTGCGAACCACGCGGCTAACCAAATTAGCGATAAAGAACCAACTGAAATAATCGCGATTTGAATTTTTCGATTAGGAAATTTCAAACACGTGCTCCAATTCCAATTAGGACTATCAGAAATCCTAGCGTTAAGAGCAGATTTCCCGATGAATTATTCGAGACCAGCAATTCGTCAGCGTTTCCAAATAATGATGCGCGCAAAATTATTGCTATCCAGCCAATAGTAAAGCCGATTTTTGCTATTCGACTTCCAAAATATTGACCTAGTAAATAAGTAATTACGTAAGATCCAATCACTGCGATCAATATTCCCAATGGGAATATCCAGGCATGAATTAGTACCGCCAATATTCCGGTCAATACTCCGATCAGTATTCCAAACAGAAATTTCATATTGAGATGCCTGCAAACAGATCAATCTCGCGACCATCTGCGTCAAATGGCTCGCTGATCTCGCCCTTAGCCAATGTGTAGTACTCAACACCAAAAACTTGCATCCCTAACATATTTGAGAGTGCAAAAAATGGACCATCTACAGCTATTTGAGTTGCATGTGCTCTCATTGCTTCCATTTTATGTGAAACAAACTCTGTTGCATCAACAACTGTTGTAACAAGCTCATCTGGTTTCGCAAATGGAATATCATCAATTGATTCTGCGCCAAAAAAATCTGAAGCGGAATCTTTCAAAGCATCCATTCCTATCTGTACAACTGATTTAGGGATGGTATTCCAATAAATTTTAGAGATATTCCAAGGAGTAGATATTCCATAATTCGCATCAGAGGCTAACTCTGCTGCTCTCATCGAAACTCGATGTGCCTGTATGTGATCTGGATGACCATATCCACCGAAGTCGTCATAAGTTATCAACACTTGAGGTTTAAAACTTCTAATTATTTCCACGAGATGCGCGGCGGCATTATCTGGAGTAGCGCTCCAAAAAACATCTGGTCGCTCATTTTGTGGCATTCCCATCATTCCGCTATCTCGATATTTTTTATCCGGTGCTCCCAAAAAATAATGTTCCATTTGGTTACTTCCAGATAATGCGGCGAGAGCATTTCGTAATTCGATTTCACGGTGTGGGCCAAGTTGATCATCTTTATCACTAGCTAAATTTGCAAACTCAGGAACCAGAACTTCCCCTTCTTCTCCCCGCGTACAAGTAACTAATGCGACCTGCGCCCCTTCGGCGATGTACTTTGCCATTGTTGCGCCGTTGTTAATACTCTCGTCATCTGGGTGGGCGTGAACCAGCAACAGACGCGCGCCTGATGATTTACTGGCTGAAGGTGCCAAAGACATAAGGGAAAGGGTACGGTCGATTCCTATGAGTGAACTCCCATTTCCGCGCCACAGCGCCCGCACGTTGCGTTTTTCCCTTGGTGCCCCTCGAAATTTCAGCATCTCCCCTGATGGCCAGCGGGTTGTCTTCGTAAGAAGTGGATCTGGGACAGACCGCACTGGTCGGCTTTTTGAATTAGATCTGAATAGTAAGAGCACCCGCGAGATTGTGAACCCACTTGATCTGCTTAAAAGTGGCGATGAGAAAATCTCAGTAGAAGAGCAAGCCAGACGCGAACGTGCGCGTGAAGCCGCTGCTGGAATCACCAATTATTCAAGCGATACAAATCTTAAAAAAATTGCATTTACATTGTCTGGAAATCTATACGTTGCAAATTTAGAAGATGGAAAAGTTTTGCAATGGCCTGCGCAAGAACCTGTGATTGATCCGCAATTTGCACCTGATGGCAGTGCTGTTGGATATATCAACCCTTCAGGTGAGATGCGCATGAGCGATGGCGTAAATGATCGTGCAATTTTCACTCCCGAAAAAGCAGATGTCTACTACGGGCAAGCAGAATTTGTGGCAAGTGAAGAGATGGACCGAATGCATGGATTTTGGTGGAGTTCAGATAGCAAGTATTTATTAGTTGAAAGATTTGATGAAAGTGGTGTCGAGAAAATTTGGATCAGTGATCCAGCAAATCCTGAAAATCAACCTAGATCTGTTCGCTATCCAAAAGTTGGAACTCCAAATGTTGTTCCTTCCCTTTTTGCTTACCACCTTGAAAGTCAAAGCAGCCAAGAGATTAACTGGGACAAAGAGCACGAGTATTTAGTCTCTGTAAATTCTGGCGCTGTTAATAAACCACCGCTGCTCATGACTATTGATCGTGCGCAACGGCATGCTCATATTCGCGCAATAAATTTAAGTGATGGAACCTCAACAGTAATTGCAGAAATACGCGACCCTGCTTGGATCACACTTGTATCGGGATCTCCACAATGGGGTCCTGCTGGACAGTTGATTACAACTTTTGATTCTGCAACAACACGTCATCTTGCAGTCGATGGAAATCCAGTTACACCAGAGGGATTGCAAGTTGATCGAATTGTTCACATCGACCGAAATGGAATCACTTTCGAAGGAACATTTGAAGCAACGTCGCTGCATGTTTATTGGTATGGGTGGGGTGGAGAGTTGGAAGAGATATCTAAAGGCGATGGTGTGCACATGGCGAAGGCGGCCGCAGATACCTTGTTGCTTTTGTCTCGCTCGTTAGATTATTACGGCGCAAAAGTAGAAGTTATTCGTGATGGAATGCGAATCGAAATTGAATCTTTCGCGGAAAAGCCTGAAGTAGATGCAAAACCTGAATTGTTAAATCTTGGAGAACGCGAACTTCGCTCTGCGCTCTTATTGCCGCAAAACCAAAGTAAATTTCCACACAAAAATCTTCCATTATTAGTAGACCCGTATGGTGGGCCAAGTCATTTGCGAAATATCAAAGCTAAAAATGCATTTGCTGAAGCGCAGTGGATTGCAAATTTAGGTTTTGCAGTTCTGATAACAGATGGTCGCGGTACTCCAAATCGTGGACCTGAATGGGAGAAAGCAGTTTTAGATGACCTCTCCGCTGCACCCCTGGCAGATCAAGCAGATGCAGTAACAGCGCTATTTCAACTTCGCCCAGGTTTAGTTGATCCAGAGAAAGTTGGAATCCGCGGCTGGTCCTTTGGTGGATATTTGGCTGGCCTTGCTGCACTTCGTCGTCCCGATATTTTCAAGTGCGCAATCATCGGAGCTCCAGTTACCGATTTCAGGTTTTACGATACTTATTACACCGAACGGTTCTTAGGATCGGTTGCCGATCACAAAAATTATGAACAATCTTCGCTCTTACCTGATGCAGATAAGTTATCGGTTCCAGTAATGATTATTCATGGCCTAGCAGATGACAATGTTTTGGTGGCAAATTCACTGCACTTATCAAGTGCATTACTTGCTGCTGGAAAAGCACATGAAGTTTTACCGTTAACAGGAGTTACTCATATGACTTCACAAGAAGTGGTGGCTGAAAACTTGATGCACCTAGAGTTAGATTTTTTAAAGCGCTCGTTGAAAATCTAACTTCTAGTATTCAGGCAGTGATGGATCAATCTGCTTGACCCAAGCTACAACTCCCCCGCTTACATGTGTTGCATCTGCAAATCCAGCAGCCTTTACAACTGCAAGACATTCAGCAGAACGCACTCCACTCTTACAATGCAAAACTATTGGGCGATCTTGCGGCAATTTTGAAAGCACAGTTCCATCAAGAAACTCTTGTTTTGGAATTAATACTGAACCAGGAATTCTGACAATCTCAAATTCACTTGGCTCACGCACATCAATCAAGATGAAGTTCTCTTTATTGTCTAACTTGCTCTTTAACTCAGTGACAGTGATTGTCGAACCTGCAACTGCATCTGCTGCTTGCGTCGAGATGGCACCACAAAAACCTTCGTAATCTTCCATCAACGCTTTTTGAGTTGCATTTGGCCCGCAGATAACACATTTTGGATCTTTGCGGATCGCAACTTTGCGGTAACTCATCTCAAGTGCGTCATAAATCATTAACCGACCAATAAGCGGTTCGCCAATTCCAGTAATTAATTTAATTCCTTCAGTTACTTGGATTGAACCAATTGATGCGCAGAGCACACCAAGTACGCCACCTTCAGCACAACTTGGCACCATTCCTGGCGGTGGTGGTTCTGGATACAAGCAACGGTAACAAGGACCATGTTCAGACCAGAACACACTTGCTTGTCCATCAAAACGATAAATCGAACCCCAGATATATGGTTTTCCTAAAAGCACACATGCATCGTTAACAAGATAGCGCGTTGCAAAATTATCTGTTCCATCAATAATCAAGTCGTACTGTGAAAACAACTCCATGACATTTGAATTATCAACTCTGGTTTCGTGGATAACAACATTCACATAAGGGTTGATTTCAGCAACAGATTCTTTTGCGCTCTGCGCTTTACTTTTACCAATGTCACTTTGTCCGTGAATTATCTGACGTTGTAAATTTGACTCATCAACGACGTCATATTCAACCATTCCAAGTGTTCCGACTCCCGCGGCTGCTAAATACATCAATGCAGGCGATCCAAGGCCTCCAGCACCAACACAAAGCACCTTTGCAGCCATTAAACGTCGCTGTCCGGTCATGGCGACATCAGGAATAATCAAATGGCGGCTATATCGGCGCACCTGCTCAAC
>SYCR01000085.1:0-3920 GCA_005786885.1 Actinomycetota bacterium
CCTGCATCAAGAAAATTTAATTGATGTTAGAGGATTTAAGGGTTTTACGAAATTACCCAGGATTTACCAAACTGATATCTGCTCGATTGATTTCAAATTTTGGCAATGGTTTTATGCCAATTGCCCTTTCTTTTGGAATTCTTGCTTTACCTGGTGGCAGTGCATCTGATGTCAGCCTGGTGCTTGGTTTGCAATTGGCACCGACAATCGCATTTATGGTTTTCGGGGGCGTAGCCGGAGATCGCTTCAAACGAAATCAAATTGTTGGCGGCTCAGACATCATAGGTTGCTTATTTGTTTTTCTAAGCGCAGCTTCTTTTATTTTTGGATTTACCACAATTGTACTTTTGTGTTTTACCGGGTTTTTCTTTGGAGTGTTAAATGCGTTTTGGTGGCCGGCATTTTCGGGAATGCTCCCAGAGATTCTTCCAAAAGAGCAATTACAAAAAGGAAATGCAGTTAACGGCCTCTTATCAAATTTTGGATATGTGGCTGGCTCCTTAGTAGCAGGAATTCTGGTGGCAACCTTTGGTGCTGGTTGGGCGATTTTGATTGATGGAATTTCTTTTTTAATTGCAGGAATCCTGGTTTGGACTATTAACTTAAATCCAATTACTGCTGAAGGTAACGACAAACCTCCTGCTATGTGGCGCGAACTGCGCGAAGGCTGGCATGAATTTATTTCCCGGAAATGGGTTGTGGTCGTTGTAATCGCTTTTAGTTTTATAAATCTCGCTTATGAGGCGACTCTTGGAGTGCTTGGGCCAATCGCAACCAAAGAACACAATGGCGGACCAAAAGAATGGTCTTGGGTGATAGCCGCAATTACTTTAGGAATGATCGTTGGGGGAGTTTTAGCGCTAAAGATCCACATGAGCCGGCCATTGTTGGTTGGAATTTTGCCGGAAGTATTTGTAGGTTTATGGATCTTCATTATCGGAGTCCCAAACCAACTTGTTGCAACACTATTACTCGCCTTCGCGACTGGAATTTCAATTGAAATTTTTTATGTTGCGTGGAGTACGTCAATGCAACAACATATTCCGAGTGAATCGTATTCACGAGTAATTTCCTACGATGCACTTGGATCATATGCACTGGCGCCAATTGGGCTGGTAGTGATTGGGCCAATAATTGAAGCAATCGGAGTAGCGCAAACCTCTCGCTTGCTGGCCATCATGACTGTTATAGCTGTAGTAACTACATTGGCTTTTAGAGAGGTTAGGAATTTAAGAAATGTTGCTTAAATTAACGGTAGAAATTGCTGCACCTATTGATCAAGTCTGGAACAAGATGGTTGATTGGGAGAGCCAAGGTAGTTGGATGTTGGCAACCCATGTAGTTGTGGAGAAAAAAACTGAAGGATTAGGGACCAAGATCGCAGCTTTCACCGGAGTTTTTCCAAAGCGAAAATTGTTTGGAATCTTGGACACGATGGAAGTGAATTTGTGGCAACCGCCAACGCGTTGCGATGTGATTCATACCGGCCGCTGGTTACGTGGCAGTGGAACTTTTCAGTTGCAAGAAATCTCGCCCACTTTGACTAGGTTTTATTGGAGCGAAGATCTTGATGGCTGGTACCTGCCCTTCGTGGCGCCATCTTTATTATTTGGTGTGAAACTCTCACTCCGACGGTTCGCAGCCTCCTTCTAATCCCTATAGGCGGTACCTTTTAACCTATGAGCACACTGGTCCAGGTGATTGCCGCACTCCCCGAGGAGGAGCGGGTCGTTCTCACCCTGTTTTATTTGCGCAGCAAAACTCTCAATGAGATAGCCGGCTTGCTTCAAGTCCCTGAAAGTGCTGTGGCCTCGGTCCTCACCTCGGGTCGCACCCGGCTGACCAGCACACTTGTCCTATCAGGGTTAGATTCCCAGCGCTAATTTCCCACTACCGCCTTGTTTGCGAGATAATTGTCCACTGGGTAAATCCGGTACTTATCAGGCAGCGGGAGGTCGAAGATGGCAGCGATGAAGCCGCGTACGGGCGATGGCCCAATGGAGTGCACCAAAGAAAACCGCTCCCTCGTCATGCGCCTACCTCTTGAAGGTGGCGGAAGATTAGTTGTGGAATTAAACGCCGATGAAGCTACTCGTTTAGCAGAAGTACTTGCTGGAGCCGTTGCTCTAGTTAAGAAGTAATTTTCTTTAAATTCTTTTTTTGATTTAGCAATCCCGATAAATCCAAATGCCGGCTCACGTGGCAGATTCTCGCTAGCGTTGGAGCATGTTAGCGCCCACTCTGACGAATTTAGATATTAGTCAAGCCCAAGTTCTGGCCTTGCCAACTGAGCAGCTAACTGGCCAAGCAAATCTTTGTAAGCAAATTTCAAAAGATTTTGAAATTTCAATCGTAGATGAAGTTAAGAAAAGTGAACACGGTGGCAAGGTTGGAGAAATTACCGAACTTTCTGTCAGTAGTAAGAAATATCCAAAGTTAGAAAAAATCTATTTTGTTGGAATTGGCAAATCAACTGCAGCAGATTTTGCAAAAGCTGGTGCCGCATTGGGCCGCAAAGTCCGGGGAAGCGAAAAGATTTTGCTCAGCGCCTGCGCATCCGGATCTCATGGTCAAAAACGGCATTTAATCAGCGCTGGACTTGCGAATTATTCATGGCATCTAAAAACTGGGGCCGCAGCAAAAGTAAAAGCTCCAACTATCGGTGTATTTGGGATGAGCACCAAAGATTTAGCAGAAGCAAAAACAATTTTGAACTCTGTTTGGTTAACCAGAGATCTAATTCATACTCCTGCAAATATGAAGAGTCCGCAATGGATGGCCAAGCAAGCCAAGAGCGCTCTTTCGCGCAGTGAAATTGAAATCAAAGTACACACCGGTGCAGATCTTGCAAAATTTGGCGGATTACGTGCGGTAGGAAACTCATCCCCAAAGCGCCCACCGGTAATGATTGAACTTTTCTATAACAAAAATAAGTGCAAAATTCCACATGTAGTTTTAGTTGGTAAAGGAATTATGTTTGATACTGGGGGAGTTTCATTAAAGCGCCCTTACGACGCCATGGTTGCCATGAAAAGTGACATGGCTGGAGCCGCGGCGATTATCGGAACCATGAAAGCAATTGCCGCACTTGGGTTGAATGTGCGAGTGACTGGCTTGTTAATGTGTGCCGAAAACTTATTATCAGCAACCTCTCAGCGCCCTTCCGATGTAATCACTCATTACGGAGGAACAACTGTTGAAGTTAGAAACACGGACGCCGAAGGACGGCTGGTATTAGCCGATGGCCTTGCTTATGCAGATTCAAAATTAAAACCAGATTATTTGTTAGATATCGCAACCCTCACTGGATCAGCAACTCTTGGACTTGGTCGCCAACATGGCGCGATGTATACCCGGGATGAAAAGTTAGCAAAGCAGTTACAAGAGATTGGTGAAAAATCTGGAGATCGCGTTTGGCATATGCCACTTGTTGATGACTACATCCCATCACTTGCTTCCCCAATTGCAGATTTCAATCATTTGGGTGATAAACCACATGTATCTGGTGGCTCAATTACCGCAGCACTTTTCTTAGAGCATTTTGCCGGCGACAGCCGTTGGGTGCATCTAGATATCGCTGGAACAGCCCGCTCTGAAGTAGATGCCGGCGAAAATGTAAAAGGTGGAACTGGTTTTGGAGTTAGATTACTTGTGGAATGGATAGGTTCTCTATGAAAATTGAACAGATGCATACCTTTGCCGAAAGTTTTATAACTGAAGATGAAATTATCCAAGAAGCTCGTGCGCGTGGAGTTGAACTAGGAAGTAATGAAGCCTCAACTGGTACTGGAGCGGCATTGAAATTTCTAGCCGCAGCATTGCAATCTAAAGCAATCGTTGAAGTTGGATGCGGAAGCGCTGTTGGTACTTTGTGGTTATTGCGCGGATGTGATGAAAATTCAGTAATAACTTCGATCGAC
>SYCR01000086.1:0-2620 GCA_005786885.1 Actinomycetota bacterium
AAGAGCGGGGTTGACAGCGATCTTGAAGACGTTTTTGTCCGAAATCAGACGTTCAAACCCTTTTGTCGGGACATCTGCAAGTGAGATTACATCGGTTAGCAACGGCCCGGTCTCAATTAACTTATTAGCTAATAGGCCAACTGCTGCACTCACATCAACATCCCACATATGCGCTGCAGTTCCCACTAAGTGTTTTTCACTCAAAATAAATTCGAGTAATTCAAAACTTTCCTCTCCTGGTCGGAATCCAACAAGTACTGCCGTTCCACCGGAACGTAAAATCTTTAAAGAAGTTTTTGTCGAGCCAGCGACACCAGAGCATTCCAGCACGGAATCAAAATCTTTGTTCATCGTCATTTCTTTTTCAACTAAAGGATTCAATACTTCAAAACCTAGTTTCCTAGCAACTTCTTGTCGCACTGGATTTGGTTCATAAACAACCACCTTCAGCGCTCCAAATGCCCGTGCTACTTGGGCACATAAAATTCCAACTGTTCCGCTTCCTAAAACTGCGACAGTTGTTCCCGGAACATTAGGTATTTTGTTAACAGCCCGAACTGCAACCGCTGTTGGCTCTGCAAAAACTGCTACATCAGCACTTACTCCTGCTGGAACCGGTACACAACGTTTTGGATCTGTCACCATAAATTCAGCAAGACCACCATTTGATTGCAATCCAATTACATTTAATTCAGGACAGCGGCCTTCTTCATGGCGCTGACATTGATAGCAAGTACCACACCCAATTACTCCATCAGGAATTACCATCGTGCCCGATGCAAAAGTTCCAGTTGAATCAGAAACTATGGTTGCCACAAACTCATGGCCCAAAATAATTGGTGACATTCCGGCAGGGATAATTACTGGTCCAAGTAAATACTCTTCTAAATCAGTTCCGCAGATGCCCGTACGATCAATTTTCACCAATGCCATTCCTGGGGGTGCTACGGGGGTCGGGATCTCTTCGACCCGCATATCTTTTGCTTTGTACCAAAGTGCTGCGCGCATTTAAGCCACCGATTCCCTACGAACAATTCGATCTGATTTCAATAACTCAGGGTTTAGCAAAACACCATGTCCTGGATCTCTGGTTACCGAAATTCTTCCATCTTTAATTGGAGGCATCCCAGTTGTGAAATCGCTGTACCAAGTATTTAAGAATGCTCTAACAGTTTCTTGGATGATTCCGTTTTTCTGTGAAAGAACTAAGTGAGTACATGCAGCAAGTGAAACTGGTCCAGTGCAATCATGCGGGGCAATGGCTGTTGCGTATGTATCAGCTAAAGTCGCAACTTTTCGGGCCTCAGTTAATCCACCTGTCCACTGTGTGTCGATCGTCAAAATATCAACCGCATTTTTCTGCAGGAGTGGAAGAACACCACGACGTCCTACGACAGTCTCTCCTGTCGCAATACGTAATCCGGTTGATTCCCGTAAAAATGAAATTGCATCAATTGCATCTGGACGGATTGGATCTTCAATCCAGTAAGGATTAAATTCGGCAAGTCCATGCATAATCATTTCAACGGGCGTGCGCTGCCATAATCCATGCAACTCAACCATTAGATCCATCTCCATGCCAACTTCATTACGAATCTTTTCAAATATTTTTAAAGTCTTGGATAAATCTTCTTGCGAAATGTAAGCACCATTAGTTGCTTCAGCCGCAGGATCAAATGGCCAAATTTTCATCCCTTTAATTCCAGAATCAAGTAACTCTCTAGCTAACTCTGCTGGACGCTCAAAAAATGCGGTCAAGTCTTCCCATTTTGAGGAATCATCTGCACCTTTTAATCCCCAATTTTTTGTGTGCTGACTTGTTGTCTTGCGAACATAATCAGGGCCAGCACAAGTGTTGTAAATTTTTATATCATCACGCACGCCACCACCTAGCAAATCAACTACTGGCAGATTTGTGCGCTTTCCCAACAAATCCCAAAGCCCAATATCAATTCCACCTAACGTGCGCTGTTCGATGCCACCACCTTGAAATCCGGTGTACGGAGTCAGCGCTAAATGTGCAATCTCTGGAAGCGCACTTTTTAATCCAAACAAAATTGGTGCAGCTGAGCTATGGACGTACTCTTCAACAACAGTTTGACCAAAAAATGTTTCACCTAGGCCAACATTGCCTAGATCATCATGCAACAAAATCCAAAGCACATTTGGGTGATCAAGGGGGCGAATAGTTTCAACTTTAGAGATTTTCATTTAGGTCCCTCTCCAAACTTCTCTCAATTTCTCATATCTGATTGCGAGCGGGGGCTCTCTTGCTAAAAACTATTCCAATCCTATATCTCTTCTCTATGTCTAATATACGAGGTATGTCAGGACTGATACTCGTCATTGGAGCGGCAAATACTGACCTAACGGCTTATGTTGATCGCATCCCTGAGGGTGGCGAAACCATCCATGGAGATCTTTTTACTACCGGTTTTGGTGGGAAAGGCGCTAACCAGGCGGTAGCCGCTAAACGAGCCGGTGCTGATGTCGCGTTACTTGCTGGATTAGGCGCAGATATTTTTGGTCAAAATACCAAGTCACATTTAGAAGTTGAAGGAATTAATACTTCAGGAATTTTTTACGGGAAACAGCCAAGCGGGGTCGCACATATTTGGGT
>SYCR01000087.1:0-6087 GCA_005786885.1 Actinomycetota bacterium
ATGGCCTCTGTCTCTGGGTGATATTTGCTCATTGGGTGAGCCTATCTGAGGAGATTAACTCTTCGAAAGTAGGGCCATCGCCGCATTGTGCGCTGGAATTCCACTTACGCCGCCGCCTCTTTGGGCGCCGGCCCCACCGAGGTAAATATGTGGGGTGCCACTTTGTGCTCCCCATTCACCATTCATGCTTTCATCATTTGCAAATGGCATTGTTAAATCTGCATGAAAGATATTTCCGCGCGGTAGAAAAATCTCTTCCTCTAAATCAAGTGGAGTTTTTACTTCAAGACATTTACTTCCATCTGAGTTTTCTGCTAATACTGTTTCTATTGGCTCCACTAAATATTGATTAAATCCACTCAAGATTCTTTCCGTTACCAAATTCGTATTTGCGACTCTTTCGTTTTCAAAAATTTCAGCAGGGGTATGGAGTGCAAATAAAGTTAATGTGTGCAATCCGCTTTTCCCAACAATTGAAGGATCTGTAATTGAATGGCAGTAAACTTCGGCTGGAATAACGTCCGGTAATATATTTTGTTTTGCAACATTAAAAGCATTTTCTAAATCACTCAATCTCTCATTGATGTGAAAAGTTCCAGCAAATGCTAATTTTGGGTCAACTCCAGATTTTAATTCTGGCAATTTCTTCAGCAACATATTTATCTTAATCTGAGAGCCATCGCGTAACTTTGGCTTCTTACTTCCAATGGCTGAGGCAAGTGCGGTGGGTGAGGCAGCCCAAATTAAATCGCGTCCTGCGTAATTATTGCCTATTGAACTTTCTATCTCTACTCCGTTTACATCTGGAATTACCTTGTCGATTTTTGTATTTCCAATTATTTTTACCCCGGAAGAGATCGCAACTCTTTCAAGTTCCTCGGCAAGTGCGCCCATGCCTCCGACTGGGACTTTCCACTCTCCTGTTCCATTCCCAATGAGGTGGTAGAGGAAGCAAATATTTGCTTGCAGATCATCAACAGATGTAAAAGTTCCGATTATCGCATCTGTAAGTACCACACCTCGGACCAGATCATCTGTGAACCGTTCCCGCACAACCTGGCCAATTGGTTGTTCACAAATCTCATTCCATAGAGGGTCATTTCCTAATTTGCTCTTTAGATTTTTCACCGAAGGAAGTGGTTCTAGCAAAGTTGGGGCAATCACCTTGGCAATAGATTCGACTTCACCGTAAAACTTTTTCCATGCCAAAAACTCATTATCTGAACCAGTGAGTTTATTGAAGGATTCTTCGGAGAGTTTCCCAACATTTCGCTCCACCAGCAGTCCGCAATCTTTACCATCACGGAAGTCTGGCGTATATGAAGAGATCTCTCGGGATTTTGTGGTGAATTTGATTCCTAGCTCTTTGACTATTTTATCTGGAAGAAGTGAAACTAAATATGAGTAGCGAGATAGCCGAACATCATGCTCTGGAAACGCTTGATAACTGATTGAAGCACCGCCAAGATGATCAGAGCTTTCAATTAAAAGTACCGATTTCCCAGCTTTAGCCAGATATGAAGCTGAGATGAGTCCGTTGTGGCCACCGCCAACAACAATTACGTCATAAATCATGGTTAGAGGAGTGATTTAATTCCGGAAAATGCGCTTTCCAAAATTTCAGATGATGTTCCAAAATTTAATCGAACAAATCCTTTGCCAGGTTCCCCAAAGGCTAAACCACTATTTACTGCAATTTTTGCCCGTTCAAAAATCACAACAGCTGGGTCTTCGCCTAAATCTGTCTCTCTAAAATCAATCCATGACAAGTAACTATTATGCGGATTGCTAACTTTAAGTGGGGTTCCACTAACTAATTCATCAATAAGTTTTTTGTTCATTTCCAAACGGACGATTACTGAATCTAGCCATTCATCTGAATCGTTAAAAGCCGCCACCATTCCAAAAGCCCCAGTGATTGAGGCGCGATGATGAATACCCATAGCCAGAGGCGCAAGCGCTTCGCGCAACTTTTCACTTTGCGTATAAAAGAATCCACATTTTAACCCAGCTAAATTCCAAGATTTACTTGCTGAAGTAACGGTAATTCCTACTTCTCGGGCGGTATCACTTACAGTTAAGAAAGGAACAAATTTTCCTGTAGTAAAAGTAAGTGGCGCGTGAATCTCATCACTAATAATAATTGCATTATGAGCTTTTGCTAGTTCGGCAAGTTTTGAGAGATCTTCCTTTTCGTAAATCAAGCCAAGTGGATTATGTGGGCTAGACATTAGAAAAAACTTTGCACCACTGGCAAATGCTTTTTCAATCGCTGCAAAATCTAATCTCCATTTGCCATTTTCTTCGATTAAAGGGCGTTCATCAACTTCCATATGTACTTCTTTGATCCAATAAGCAAAAGCTGGATAAACAGGGGTGGTAATCAAAACGCGATCCCCTGGCTTGCCTAGCAATCTTAGAATTTCAACAATTACGACACCCACATCAGTGCCTAAATGCACATGCTCAGGTTCTACTGTCCAATTCCATCTGCGCTTTGCAAAGGATGCAAATGCTTCTGGAAGTTCTGGTACCGAAGCCAAATATCCTAAATCTGATCTATCAACCAAATCATGAAGTACTTTTTTAATTGAATCTGAGATTTGAAAATCCATTTCAGCAACTGGCAATGGAAGTACATCCGCTGGAAACGACCGCCACTTAGCACTTTTGCGTTTGTGAAGTTGGGCCAGCGAATCTGCCTCAATTGGTTTCATTTGACTGATGGTACTCGATGAACTTTATGTTGAGCCGCTTGTGCAAGTGGTCGCACTATCATCGAATCTATATTGAAGTGATGTGGAAGCATAACGCTCCACCTGACCGCTTCTGCAATATCTTCAGCTGTTAAAGCTTCAACGCCTTCGTAAATCTTGGCAACTCGTTCTGCATCGCCGCCATATCGCACCATGCCAAATTCATCAGTCTTGACCATTCCTGGCGCAATCTCAGTAATCCGAATTGGCTCTCCGCTTAATTCAAGTCGCAAAGTTCTAGCGAGTGCTGTTTCGCCGGCTTTAGCGGATGTGTAACTGCCGCCGTTTTCATAAACAATGTGTCCCGCCGTTGATGAAATAATCACAATATGTCCACGGCCAAAGTTCTTCATAATTGGAGTGACTGCGGCAATCATTCGAACCGATCCAACAACATTTACTTCATAAGTCTTCATCCATAGTTCTGGGTCTGCATCTGTAACCGCTAAAGCATCAAAAGCTCCGCCTGCGTTTGAAACAAGTATTGAAACTGGTTTACCTTTTAAATGAGCCGTTAACCCCTCTATACTTTTTTGGTCAGTGACATCCAAAATAAATGGCTCAATATTTGAATCTTCTTTGGCTAGTTCGATTAACCGATCTTCTCGCCGTGCAGCCGCGATAACGTGATAACCATTTTTTGCAAGCAAACGTGCCGTTGCTGCGCCGATACCACTACTCGCTCCTGTTACTACTGCATAATCTTTAACTGACATTTTTTACTCCTCTTTAGATTTAATTGCGCTTTGAAGTTACCGCCAGGCTAACAAGGGTAGTTACGGCCAAAGATGCTCCGATAACACCGAGACTTACCGCTAGTGAGACTTCCGGAATATGTACCCCTAAAATGTCATGAACTCCAATTCCATGAAATGCCTCGATGATCAATTTCACTCCGATAAATCCGAGAATTATGGAAAGCCCTTTGGATAAGTAGATTAATCTATTTAGAAAATCTCCAAGGAGGAAGTAGAGTTGACGCAAGCCCATGAGTGCAAATGCGTTAGCAGTAAAAACAATATAAGGGTCTTTGGTCAAACCAAAAATAGCTGGGATTGAATCAAGGGCAAATAATAAATCTGTGGTGCCAACCGCAACTAGCGCAATTGTAAAAGTTGACGCTCCTCTTGCTCTCAGGGCAGTAATTAATTTATTTTCTTTCCATTGCTCATCGTCATTTCCAGCTTTTTCTGTTGCTAAGTGCCACGCTGTGTAAAGTAAGAAGACACCAAATACAAAAAATATCGCAATAAATCTATTAATCAACGCAGAGCCTGCCGCAATAAATGCGCCACGCAGTACAAGCGCCATGATTATTCCCCAGAGCAGAACAAGTTGGGCTTGGGTTTTTTCAATTTTTAATTTAGTAAGAATTATTATGAATACAAAAACGTTATCGATAGATAATGAATACTCAGTTAACCAACCAGCAAAAAATTCACTCCGTGCTGCAGAATTACTACTTGTGTTTAGGGTAGCGCCAAAAATTATTGCTCCTAGAACATAAATACTGATCCAAATTCCGGCTTCTTTTGTTGTAGTAACTTTGGATCGATTTTTAATGGCTAGCGCTAAATCAAAGGCCAGGATGGCCAACAAAATCACAATAGTTATTACCCAAACGCTAACTGAGGTCATTTCTCTCCTAGTAAGTAATGATTGCTCAGTCTAGAGTAAGCAAATGCCTATTTCAGCACCAAAAATGAAGTTAATTTGTGCAAAAATCTGTGAAGTTGATGAGAGATTTGACGCGGTCATTTCCAATAATCCACTTTGCACGATAGGTCGAACAGCCTCTCGCGAAAGCAACTTCCAATCTTTGGTTTCCTCAATTGTCTCTCAACAATTGTCTGGAAAAGCCGCAAGCACAATTCATGGGCGCTTACAAGAATTAGTGGGTGGCAAAATAAGTCCACAGACAATTGCTTTGCAATCTGTTGAGAATCTTCGTGCGGTAGGACTATCTGGTGCCAAAACTAAAACTATTTTAGGTTTAACTGATTTCGTACTTGCTGGGTTACCAATTGAGCAATTACAAGATTTTGAAGATGCTGAAATTCTGAAACTACTGACAGAAATTTGGGGAATCGGTGAGTGGACAGTTCATATGTTCATGATGTTTCAGATCGGTCACTTAGATATCTGGCCTACAGGAGATCTTGGAGTTCGAAAAGGTTGGGAGTTAATCCATAACTCACGAAAGGAATTAACTCCGAAAGAATTGGGAGTTAAAGGAGAAAAATTGCGTCCATATCGTAGCGTTGTAGCTTGGTACTGCTGGCGTGCACTAGATAATCGCTAATCTTTCAGCTCTAAATCTAGAGAAACTGAATTGATGCACCACCTTTGATCTGTTGGTACCGCATAACCTTCACCCTCAAATACATGCCCAAGATGTGAACCACAAGCAGCGCATCTAACTTCGGTGCGTTTCATTCCTATTGTAAAATCTGAGATTAATTCCACAGCATCATCTTCTTTTGGTGCATAAAAACTTGGCCACCCACAACCCGAATGAAACTTTTCTTTGCTAGTGAAAAGTTCCGCAGAACAGGCGTTACACCGATATACACCCGAACGTATTTCATCTGTGTATGTACCAGTAAATGGACGTTCCGTCGCTGCTTCGCGCAAAACAGAGTATGAAAGTGGATCTAATTTAGCCTTTAACTTTTCTTCATCGATTATGACTGGATAATTCTTAGAACTAGATTTTTTCATGAGC
Source organism: Actinomycetota bacterium (assembly GCA_005786885.1). Taxonomy (GTDB): domain Bacteria; phylum Actinomycetota; class Actinomycetes; order Nanopelagicales; family Nanopelagicaceae; genus UBA3012. Next base: position 5,482 of record SYCR01000087.1, read on the forward strand.
AGTTTCAGGGTATGCAATTCCAGTTGTGGAATGACAATCGTAACCATTTGGATTTTTTTCTAGATATCTTTGGTGGTACTCCTCCGCAAACCAAAATTGTGGTGCTGGCAAAATCTCAGTTGTTATTTTTGAAAAGCCATTTTTTGTTAACACTTCCTGATACGCAGATAAAGATTGAAGCGCTATTTCTTTTTGCTCATCACTAGTGTAGAAAATTGCACTTCGGTACTGAGTACCAATATCTCCACCTTGGCGATTCAAAGTTGTTGGATCATGCATAGTCCAAAACTCTCTTAGTAGATCTAGGTAAGTAATTCGTGATGAATCAAACTCCACCATCACGACTTCAGCGTGACCAGTTGCTCCGGAACAAACTTGTTCGTAAGTTGGGTTTTCTCTTAAGCCACCCATATATCCAACGGCTGTATTTGTGGTCCCGGCCATCTTCCAAAAACGCCTTTCGGCGCCCCAAAAACACCCAGTACCAAAGTAAGCAAGGTTTAATGATTGACTCATAATCACTAACTCTGCCATATGAGTTCGGGACGCACACATTGGACTGATAACCTGATCAATTAGTTGCCCCCGTAGCTCAGGGGATAGAGC
>SYCR01000088.1:0-2828 GCA_005786885.1 Actinomycetota bacterium
GATGACCAACATGGGACAGCAATCGTTGTTTTTGCTGCTTTAAGAAATGCGCTTAAGTTAGTTAACAAACCAATAGATAAAGTCAAAATTGTAATAAGCGGTGTGGGTGCTGCAGGTACTGCAGTTTCAAGATTACTTTTCCTAGGTGGTGCAAAAACAATTATTGGTTTTGACTTAGATGGTGTGATTCATAAAGGTTCACCAGCAAATGATCCAATGCGTGAATGGTTTGTAAAAGAAAGTAATCCAGAGAATTTCCAGGGAAGCATCGGCCAAGCGCTAGTTGGCGCAGATGTATTTATTGGATTAAGTGCGCCTAATCTTTTAAGTGAAAGTGATGTTTCGGGGATGGCAGCGGAAAGTATTATTTTTGCGTTAGCCAATCCGGATCCTGAGATTGATCCAGAGATCGCTCGCAAATACGCCAGAGTCGTTGCAACTGGTCGTAGTGACCAACCAAACCAAATTAACAATGTACTTGCCTTCCCAGGGGTGTTCCGCGGATTACTAGATACCGGCGCTTCAAAGATTTACGATTCGATGTTGTTGGCGGCGGCTGATGCAATCGCAGAGTGTGTAAAGCCTGAGCAATTAAATGAAAGTTTTATCATTCCAAGTGTTTTTGACCCAGCCGTAACCCCGGCTGTTGCATCCGCTATGCGATCGGCAATAAAGAAATCATCGCAGTAATGATTTCCCCTTTAACCGGTAAAGTTAAGATATGAACCTGAGCCCAATAATCCTTCCTTCTAATCAATTTGATCATTTTTATCGTGGTGGTTATCGAATCGGTGAGCTGAGAAACGGTCCAGGTGGACCAATGCGACCAGAAGAATGGATTGGTTCGGCAACAACTCGTTTTGGTGAAAAGACCATGGGCCTTTCGACTTTGCCAAATGGTGAGTTTCTAAGTGATGCAATTAGTGCAGACCCTGAAAGTTGGTTTGGACCAGAACATGTAAGTGCATTTGGCACTAGCACTGAAATTTTAGTTAAGTTGTTGGATCCAGATCAACGACTACCTGTTCACTATCATCCAAATAAAGCTTTTGCGAAAAAACATTTAGCGCTCGATCATGGCAAAACTGAGGCATGGATTATTTTGGAAGCACCTGCAGATGCAAAAGTCGGATTGGGCTTTGCGCAAACAATGAAAAAAGATGTTGTCCATGACATGGTAAAAAGAATGGACTCCGCTGCATTGCTTGCTTCTTTAACAATGGTCCCAGTTAAACCTGGCGATGCGATTCTTGTCCCTGCCGGAACTCCACATGCAATTGAGGCGGGGATTTTTGTACTTGAATTGCAAGAACCAACAGATTTATCTGCACTCTTAGAGTGGGAAGGTTTTGCGGTAGATGGAATAAAAGATGGTCACCTAGGACTTGGTTTCGACACAGTTTTAGATGCACTCAGATTTGATCCTATTTCTGCAGCAGAACAAAAGGAATTGATTAAAAATACTGGTTTCTCCAGTAAGCAATCGCAATCACTATTTACAAGTAAAGCAGATGGTTATTTCCGTGCAGATTTGCTACCGGGAGATGGAAGCAAAACAAATGCAGGTTTTTCAATATTGTTAATGCTTGATGGAGATGGGATTTTGAAAACCACAAACTCTGGAAGTATCGCTGTTGGACATGGAGATGCACTTGTGATTCCATGGTCTGCTGGCGATTGGAGTTTGAATAGTGGAGTAGGAATTGTTTGTCGCCCACCACTTCCTGCAGCGGCGGCATTAGCCCCGTGAACTTTGCTGCTACATTCCAAGATCAATTCTCACCTTTAGCTCCATTTGCTTTATACCTTTTGGTCTGGGTCTTAGTTTTTATTGAAACCGGAATATTGGTTGGCTTTTGGTTGCCGGGAGATTCACTTCTATTTAGCGCAGGCCTGGTTGCAGCAGCTCGGGATGATATGAATATTGCAATCTTGGTAACTGGTATTTTCTTGGCTGCATTTGTAGGAGATCAAATTGGTTATGTTTTAGGTAGAAAGTATGGCCGGCCATATTTAGAAAGAAAGCCCTCTGCACGGCGCACTAAAATGATTGCGCGTACTGAGGAGTTTTATTTAAAGAATGGTTGGTGGGCTGTTGTTGCGGCGCGCTTTTTCCCTTGGATTAGAACATTTATTCCGCCAATCGCAGGAATTGGGAAAATGCCTTATTACAAATTCCTTTCGGCAAACGCAATGGGAGCTCTCGTTTGGGGCGTAGGGATTACATCTGCCGGCTATTACTCAGCCACGATTCCATGGGTGAAAAGCAGTTCTTACGCACTTGCAGCATTTTTTATCGGTGGATCAATGATTTCAGTTCTGTGGAAGAGATTCCGCTCTAATTAATCCTGAGATTTTTACTCCACCCATCAAAAGATCTACAAACGAAAGCACAATCTTAACAATCAAATTATTGGCGGCCGCCCAGCTCTTGTTAGTTTCCAGATTGCACTCCAGGAAAGTTTTTTCTGCTTCCCAGGATTCGTCAAGAACCCACTGGAGAAACCCTTCAACCACGCAATCGCTGAAGAGAAGGAGCGCATTCGCAAAACGGATAGCGCGAACCAGTTCAATAAGTAGATTTGACCGATTGGGAAAGGGAGATTTCGGCGGGCTAACCAAACTCGATTGCGAGCATTTAATCTGTAAAAGTACTCATGTCGGGCTGGGCTAACAATTGGATGTTCTACTGACACCTCTGTTATGTACCAAGCCGTATACCCGCGGTTATAAACCTGCCACACTAATTCGATTCCTTCGTGGCCATAATAAAAGTTAGCTGGCCAGCCTCCGATTTCATCAAAAAGTTTTCTTCGGATGACCACTGC
>SYCR01000020.1:0-22181 GCA_005786885.1 Actinomycetota bacterium
AGAGTCAAAATCAATTTCCCAAACTGCACTCAACAGCGTCGTTTTGCTTAATACTTTTCCTTTATGTTCCATCAGGTATTGCAATAATCTGTACTCGGTTGGAGAAAGTTCAACAACCTCTTCTCCTAAAGTAACTTGATGCAATTCATTATTTAATTGAATCGGCCCACAGCGCAAAATTGGTGCAGATGAACTATTTGGAGTAGATCTCCGCAAAATTGCCGCTACCCGAAGCAATAACTCTTCAAGGCTAAACGGTTTAGTTACATAATCATCGGCCCCTAAACGTAATCCACGGGCAATATCGCTCTTTTCTCCTCTTGCGCTCAACATCAGCGCCGGTGTGAGATCACCAGTCGCACGTAGCCGTTCTAGAAGTTCAAAGCCATCCATCAATGGCATATTTATATCGATCACCAAGAGGTTGGCTGGTCGCTTACGCAAAGCGGTAAGAGCAGCCATCCCATCAGTTGCCTCAAAAGTTTCATAGCCACCAAGACGCAAGGCATCTCCGAGCAAGTCACGAACCCCTACTTCGTCATCTACCACCAAAATCACAGGCGTATCTGTCTTAGCCAACCCTGTTGTACTGGACATCTGGACCCCCTCGATTGGGCTATCTATCAGGTGAGGCTACTAGTAGGACCAATCCAATGGCACCCCATAAATAGGGGATTCCCCTCAATCCCACAAAGCGCGAACCATTTTCACAGAACCCTCACAAAATCAAAGGGGAAGATTGGCTCATAACTTCGATACCGTTATCGAAGTGCAGATAGCAGCTACTGACAGAGAATGACAGAGAATAGAGGAGTCACAAATGGCACAAAGTCGGCGAAGCGCTTTCAAACTCTCGCGAGCCTTCTTGATTTCAGCTTCCCTCTTAATTCCAACTTCACTCACGGCTCAGGCAGCGGAAACTCCCGCTCCAACTTCTCCAGCTCCCTCAGCATCTGCAACCGGAAGTTATGAAGAACAACTAGCGGCTTACAAAGTTGCCTTCGAGGCATACAAAATTGCTTTAGATAAATACAAGCAAGAGCGTCGTAGCGCAGAAGCAGCGCACAAAATAGAAATTGGTAAATATGAATTAGATTTAATTGCATTTGAAGAAAAATACAAAGTCGAATTAGCCACGATAAATGAAGCTTTTAAAACGGCTATCGATAAAGCGCGAGCCGATCAAAGAAGTTCTCAAAGCAGTGCAAATACGCCAGAAGCAAGAAATGCTTTGCGAGCAGCAATAAGTGCAGCAGTAATGGCAGCAACAAAAAACCGAATAAATGCAATTGAGGCCCTCGGTGATATTCCAGTTAAACCTGAGCGCCCGGTATTTGCACCACCTCCAGTCGAACCACGCAAGCCAATACAAAATCCAACAGGAAACAAGAATCAAAAGAATCCACCACTACAGCCAATGCAGCCAAACAAGCCTGGGGGACGGAACAATCAGCAACCCGATCCAAATGTCCAAAGCAAAGTAAACAAGCCGGCGAAAAATCAGAATGCGTCTGGTAACGCAGAGATTTCTAAAAGTGATTTTTCGGCTTAAGTTAAATTTATTACTGCGAGTTAAAACCCCGGGTCGACCCCTCGGGGTTTTTTAATTCTTATTCTTTTTGAACTGCTTCAATCAATGCCTGAATATATCCATTTGCAAAAGCACGGCCACGGTGCCCCCATTCGGTATCCCCGTGAGTATGCGGAACATGGTCATCCATAAAGAAGCCATCAAAGTTGTGCTTGTGGTAGATCTTCATAGCTTTATACATATCTACATGTCCGGTGTTGATGAACTCTTCTTTGAAAACTGGAACTGGACCAGAAACATTTCGGAAGTGCACATAAAGAATCTTCCTACGAGAAACGAAGTACTCGATCATCTCGTAGATATCATCTTTCATCTCTGAAAAACTTCCTTGGCAGAACTCAATTGCGTTGCTATCACTTGGATAAATTTCAATTAACCGCTTATACGCATCAAAAGAGCGGAATAGCCTTGGGATGCCACCTAATTTTGTAACTGGTGGGTCACTTGGATGAATTCCTAACCTAATTCCTTCTTCTTCGGCAATCGGAGTAATGATTTTGATCCAGTACTCAAGATTTGCCCACATCTCTTCTTCGCTATATTCACGATCATGTGAAAGTGGATACTCCTTAGCGATATTTTCATTAAATGCTGTGGCAACAGCTCCACCACGAATTAACTCTGGCTTGGTGCGCCAAACAAGTGAAGGCTCCCAGTTGTATCCAAAGATTGGGATGCCAGCACGGGCAATATTGCGAATCGTGTAAATCATATTTTCGATCTGTTGGTCCCGCTTAGGACCATTAAGCATGATGTGGTCATAGAAGTTAGATGGAACATTTTCCAATGCCGTTAATTTCATGCCAAAGTTTTCAATCCCCAAGCGAAGTTTCACTAAATCATGTAACTCAAATTTTCCACCACTACTTGGAATCCCCGACGTGTCATAAGATTGAATTGCCACATCGGTGATTCCAAATTGCTGCGAAAATTGCAACTTATCGCCGTGGCTAAAACCAGTGCTGATCCAAATTCCTTGACCTGAACGCACCTTTGCCACAGCCTTTCGTCTTTATGAAATCAATTATCCTTGCTTCTTAACAGCCTCAATCATCGCTTGGATATATCCGTTAGCGAAAGCCCGACCACGATGCCCCCATGGCGTATCTCCATGAGTGTGTGGAACGTGATCATCAATAAAGAATCCATCAAAGTTGTGCTTGTGGTAGATCTTCATCGCCTTGTGCATGTCGACGTATCCAGTGTTCACAAACTCTTCATAGAAGACTGGAACTTTTCCTGAGACGTTGCGGAAGTGAACATAAAGAATCTTTTTGCGAGACACGAAATATTCAATCATCTCGTAAATGTCATCTTTCATCTCTGAGAAGGTTCCTTGGCAGAACTCAATTGCATTGCTATCACTTGGATAGATTTCAATTAAGCGCTTGTAAGCCGCAAAGGAACGCAATAATTGAGGAATTCCACCAAGTGTTTCAACTGGTGGATCGCATGGATGGATTCCTAGGCGGATTCCTTCTTCTTCTGCGATTGGAGTAATGATCTTGATCCAGTACTCAAGATTTGCCCACATCTCTTCTTCGCTGTATTCGCGGTCGTGAGTTAATGGGTACTTTTGCGCAATATTGTTATCAAAAGCTGTAGCAAGTGCGCCGCCACGAATTGCAACTGGCGGCGTGCGCCACACATGTGATGGCATCCAGTTGTAACCAAAGATTGGAATTCCAGCACGGGCAATATTTCGAACTGTGTAAATCATATTTTCGATCTGTTGATCGCGCTTTGGTCCATTAAGCATGATGTGGTCATAAAAATTCGTTGGCACATTCTCAAGTGCGCTCAACTTCATTCCGAACTGCTCTACGCGCAGACGCAACTTAACCAAATCATATAACTGCCAACGACCACCATCACCTGGGATCGATGGAGTATTCAAGAGAATATCTGTAGCACCAAATTGTTGGGCGAATTGTAAATACTCTTCGCTGGCTACCATAAACTGACCAAATCCTGGACGCATCTGCTTACCTGCTTTCTTGTGAGTACCTATTAGATTTTTTAACCTTTTACTGAACCTGTTTGCAAACCTTCAACGACAAATCTTTGTCCGACAAAATAAATAGCCATGACCGGCAAAGCGGCGATAGATGAAAACGCCATCGTGCGTCCCCATGGAACTTCATCAGCAACACTTAAATTCAGAATTGCTACCGGAACCGTGCGCATCTCTGGTGAAACGTTAATTACTAGAGAATAGAGAAGTTCGTTGTAAGCACCAGTGAATGTAATAATCGCTACAGAAACCAAGCCCGGTGCAACTAATGGCAACAAAACCAATCGCAAAGCTTGCAAGCGGCTGGCTCCATCAATGCGCGCTGCCTCCTCTAACTCAGGTGGTAGCGAGCGGAAAAATCCGATCAATAAATATGTACCCAATGGCACCATAAAACTCAAGTAAACCAAGATTAGACCTTGTAAGGAGTTAGAAAGTCCAATATTTGCCATAATCACAGCCAAAGGAATAAAGAGCAGCGCCCCTGGAGTTAAAAAGGCAATAATTATGATTCTGCCTAAGGTGTCGCGACCCTTAAACTTTAGAATCACCAATGCGTATGCCGCCATAACGCCAAATATCACTGCAATTACTGTTGCCGTTCCACAAACAATCACACTGTTTAAGAGAGATCTCTTGAAATCAGTATTCTCAAATGCTGCACGGTAATTATCCAGATTTGAATCCACTGGCAAAAGGGTTGACTTCGTCCAAAGTGAGGATTGGGACCGAAGTGACAACGTGATCATGTAGTAAACAGGAAAAAGTACAAAGAGCGCGACCAGTGTCAACATTGAGTATTTGAATACTTCAAATTTAAAATTGGTTCGCTGCATGATTAATCCTTCTTCAACTTATTTAGCAGAAATATGGTAATCACAATTGCGATTGGCACCATGCTAAGTGCAGCGGCTGCGGATTCGCCGATCTGGAATGCTGCTAATCCTCGATATGCAAAGACCGGCAAAATTACTGTTGCATCTGAAGGACCACCAGCAGTGGTCAACCAGATCGCTTCAAATGAGTTGATCGTATTGATTGTTGAGAGCATAAAAACAATAAGAATTACTGGTCTAATTCCAGGCAGCGAGATATTTTTAAATCTGTGCCAAGCATTAGCGCCATCTACTGCAGCAGCTTCGTATAACTCTTTTGGCACAGCTTGCAAAGCAGCTAAAAACATAATTGCCCAGAACGGGAACCCGCGCCAAATGGTGGCGAAAATTACCGAGGCCATCGCCCAACTCCGATCTCCTAAGAAGGCGATTGGAGCCTCTGTTATTCCAGTCTTAGTTAAGAAAATATTTAAAGCCCCTATATCTGGGTTGTAAATCAATTTCCAAACCATAAATGCGACGAACCCTGGCATCGCATACGGAACTAAGACGACTGCACGCCAAAATCCGCGCGCTACCAGCTTTTGGTGTAACAAAATCGCAATACCTAAACCTAAAGTGAATTTTCCTGCTTGAACAAAGGAGACATACACGACTGAGTTTCGTGCTGCAGTAATAAATTCTGGATCTGAGAACAAAGCGATGTAATTATCGAGTCCAACAAATTTTGCGTCATTACCAAGAGTTGCATCAGTAAGACTGGTCCATACTTCATAAGTGAGCGGATAGGCAAAAAAGAAAAACAGAACGGAGATCGCAGGCAACATCATGAAGTAGCCAAAGAGACTTGTTGGAGCAAAAAGGCCATCGCGTTTTTTTGCGGTGCCCGTACTTGAAATCTCTATGGTATCTCTAGACATATTTTCTCCTCAATACCTTGTCTAAATTTAAAAACTCAAAAATTTGGGTGAGTCACTTTTTATGGTGACTCACCCAAAAATTTTTAGCCAATCTTTGCGATGTTAAAGCTTATTTATCGTAAAGAGTTTGACAGGCTGCTTGTGCTTCTTTAATCGTTTTATCAGCACTGTCGCCATCTAATAGGTGACGTTGCACCATCTTGGAAAGATTGAAATTCGTTCCAAAGGCGGCAAATGCTGCATTGTTCACATCAGGATAAGAATCTGAGGTTCCATTTGTCGCTAGGTCAAATAGACCGCCGTGAACAGGGTCGACATTCTCATCCCAGAAGTTGAATTTGTTGTAGTCCTTTAGAGATGGGCCATAAATTGCCCACTCGTAGTACTCCTGCATATTGCGAGTATCCATCAAGAAACGAATCAGATCTTTGGCAAGCTCTGGATACTTCGTTGTTGCTGGAATCGCGCGCAACCATGCATTTGAAGGAGCAACGCGTGCTTTTGGTCCACCAGGTAGTGCTGAGAATCCGGTGTTCTTCGCAAGAGTCGGATTCTTTGGCCAAGCGGCTGAACCATTTAGTAGTGTGGTGTAAACCGAACCTGGGTTAGCAATAAATACTGTTTTGCCACCTAAGTAAAGATTGTTATCCCATCCACCATCAGTTGTTACAGCGCTGGTTGCATAAGCACCTTTGTCATACCACTTCTTCACAAATGCTAGGAAGTCTCGGGTTGCAGGTGCATCAATTGTGCACTTCTTGCCTGCATCATCTGCGTAACGTCCACCGTAACCTACGAATTGCGCACGGAAGACGCCTTCAGCATCACCAACATTTCCAAGTGCAAAACCGGCACCGCCAACTTTCATGGTCTTGGTAGCGGCTTCCATCAACTCTTCCCAAGTCTTTGGTGCGGTTGTCTTTGCGCCAGCATCCTTAAGAAGATCTAGGCGACGGTTAATCAAGTTTCCAGAAATTCCATAAGGTAGTCCTAGTCCCTTGCCTGCATAACTCTTTTCATCAAAGACTGCGGCGGCAGCATTCCAGCCACCATATTTTTTGGCCATTTCATCACTGAGTGACTGGATGTTCAACAAATTCTTGGAGCCAAGTTGCAACATCAGTCCAGCTGAAATGTCAAGAGCATCTGGCATTGTTCCTGCAGCCAAAGCTGCGGTCACCTGTGCAGTTAAGTTGTTTTGATTAACAAGTACCGGATCTACTTGAATTCCGCGAGATTTACCCCAAGACTTAATTTGATCTTGTGCGGCTGAGTTTGCAATATCAGAGAAGATCAAACCAATCCAATAGGTAAATTTCTTACCAGATGCGTTTAGCGCAGCAGCTTCTTTTTGAACTGGAGTTGATGCAGCTACCGGAGTTGGTTCTGCGGCAGGTTTTGCGGCAGGTTTTGCGGCAGGTTTTGCGGCTGGTTTTTTAGCGGCAGGTTTTGCAGCTGGTTTTTTGGTAGCAGCGTCAGCGCTAATAGAACCTGCACCGCCGATTGCTAGCGACAGCACGGCTGCCAGTGCTACGGATTTAATCTTGTTGTTCAAGAGGGACCCTTTCTCTTGGGCATTAGTAGTACCTGGGTAAAGCGGTATTGCTTGGGGTGAGATTCACAGTAAATCGGGCAGATGTCAACGATTTTGAGCATATTTATGAGACGAATCAGGAGATTGTTATCGGGCTGTTATCGAGCCGCTATCTGGGCTGAAATCCAGCAAATTGAGCCATACCCAGTACCTTTGCCTTCATGCCCAACTTGGAATCCCCGACTCCCCCGGCCAGCGGCCCTTACTTAACACTTGAGGCGATCAAGGCTGGATGGAACCAACTTCTGGATCGGTTAGAAGCCCAAAGCCGGACCCTTTGGCTGATCTTCTTTGATGCGCGGCTGGCCAGTTTTGATGGGACCGTGCTCAAACTTGATTTTCGGGATGCCGACAAATTCTCAATGTCCCATGATTTCTCATTTGTGCGCGACCGCACGAAATTAGCGATCTTGGAAGAGATCGCGCTGACTATATATATGGTGCCGATAAAGATTGAGGTGCTGGAGTTTAGTAAGTAGCGCGGCCGCCAGATAAGTCGAAGACAAATCCGGTTGTGAATGAGCAGGCTGGCGAGACTACAAAAGCGATCATTTCCCCGGCTTCACTAGCCTCACCGATACGTCCCATTGGGATACGAGAAATCATGTACTTCATTACTTCTTCAGGAGTATTTTCATTTATCGGTGAGCGAACAACAGCAGGTGCGATTGAGTTAATGGTGACACCTTTTGTAGCAACCTCTTTAGCAGTTGCTTTTACAAAACCAATCATCGCGGCTTTTGAAGTGCTGTACGGGGCCATATTTGGATTGCCGTCTTTGCCAGAGATAGATGCAACATGCATGATTCGACCATACTCAGCTTTGATCATGTGTGGAAGAACAGCAGCATTCATATAAATAGCACTAAAGAGATTTACATTAAAAACATTTACGAAATCTTCTGTCTTAAGCAAATGCGCGGCAATTCCAGTTGGCCCGGTAATGCCGACAGCATTTACAAAAGCGTGGATCGCACCGTGGTCAGCATGAACTGAATTAATTACCTCATGAACTTGTGCTTCCTTTGTGGCATCAAGTAAACGAGCTGATGCTGCGCCGCCGGCTGCCTTAATTTCGGCAACAATCTTTTCAGCATTATCAATTCGAAGATCACAGATCACAACATGTGCACCCTTTGCTGCAATTGCACGTGCACTTGCAGCCCCAATTCCGCTTCCGCCGCCGGCGACAACCGCAATCTGACCAACCATGCTCTCTGACATCTGTGCTCCTGACTTGTCGATCCCTCAACGAATATTAAAGTAATCCTAACTTACTCAATTGTTTAACTTTAAACGATTTTGCATGCTTTCCCAATCTATTCCAGTATCTGGCTCGAACCGCTTGAGAGTGACGGAACGCCCGATTAGTTCACGTGCTTGAACTAAATCTGAAACTGCTCCAACTGCTATCGCTTGAACGGCTAAATTTCCCATCACTGTTGCTTCAACCGGGCCAGCCAGAACTTCACAGCCAGTAGCATCCGCAGTTAATTGATTTAAGAGATCATTAGCTGAACCGCCACCCACAACATGGATGGTCTCGATTTGATTCCCTGAAACTAAAGAGATTTTACGAATGGTTCTTGCATAAGCCACAGCGAGCGAATCATAAATGCAACGTGCATATTCGCCAGGAGTTTCAGGAACGGACAATTTTTTCGCTCTACAATAACTGGCGATCCGGTCTGGCATTTCTCCAGGGGCGGCAAATCTTGGATCATCTGGGTCAATTAGAAATTTTCCAATTTCAATCTGATTTGCTAACTCAATTAGCTGCTCTGGTGAATATTCATTTCCGTTTAACCGCCAATCTCTGCGGCACTCCTCTAGCAGCCAAAAACCAGTCACATTTTTCAAAAATCGAACAGTGCCACCGAATCCCAATTCATTTGTGACATTTTGAGCCAATGCAAGAGGGGTGGTAATCGGAGAATCCACTTCAATGCCAATTAATGACCAAGTACCGCTGGAGATGTACGCACTTTTTCCATCAATGCGAAGTGGAATACCAGCAACAGCAGATGCTGTGTCATGAGATGCGACTGCTACGATCGGTAATCCGTCAATTGAACCATGGCCTGCAATCTTTCCTAAGACCTCGCCAGCTTCATGCAATTCAGGAAAAATATCGGTGCGTAAATTCAACTCTTCAATTAAATCAAAATCCCATTGCCTACTAGTTGCATCAAGTAATTGGGTAGTTGAAGCATTTGTAATTTCTGAAGTGGAAGATCCCACTAAATGATTGTTTAGCAAATCAGGAAGTAGTAAGAATTTTGCCGCCGAAATATACTCAGGTGTTCCAATTGCGCTAACTAGTTGGTAAATAGTGTTAAAAAATAGAAATTGAATTCCAGTTGTTGAATAGATTCGCTCTCGACCTACTTGCGCAATCACGGATTCCAAAACTCCATCAGTGCGACTATCTCGGTAGCAATGAACTGAACCGATTAATTGATCATCAGATGTCAAAAAGCCGTAGTCGACAGCCCATGAATCTATTCCGGCGCTATCTAGCGGTCCTAGATCCATGGCTTTTTTTAAACCAATTTTTACTTGATTAACAATCTCATCCCATTGCCAAAGCAACCCACCTGCACCGGCATCAAGTGGCTCATGAGCAAAACGGTGCACTTCATTTAAAACAAAACGCCCGTCAACTATTTCACCACGGGTCACGCGCCCACTAGTTGCGCCTAAATCAACTGCAGCAAATGCTGGCATTTAGAATCACCGCAAAAATGCTGCGGCGACTCCCCCATCTACTGGAATATGCAATCCTGTAGTCAAAGGTAAATCTCCTGAAAGCAGTGCAAATGCAGCTGCTCCAATGTGTTCTGGAAGGACCTCTTTTTTCAAGATTGTTCGTTGGGCGTAATACTCACCGAGTTTTGCTTCTTCGACTCCGTAAACAGCCGCGCGTTGAGCACCCCATCCGCTCGCGAAAATTCCAGATCCTTGAACAACGCCATCTGGATTAATCCCATTTACTCGAATGCCAAATGCACCTAACTCTGCTGCGAGCAACCGCACTTGATGCGCTTGGTCAGCTTTTGTTGATCCATATGCAACATTGTTTGGTCCGGCAAAAACTGAGTTCTTAGAAGAGATATAAATAATATCTCCGCCAATCTTCTGCGCAATCATCGCCTTAGCGCTTTCGCGGGACACTAAGAATGAACCGCGTGCCATAACGTCGTGCTGTAAGTCCCAATCTTTAACTGAAGTTTCAACAAGTGACTTACTAATTGAAAGTCCAGCATTGTTGACGACAATATCCACTCCGCCAAAAGCTAATGCGGCCGCATCAACACATGCAGCGACTTGCGCCTCATCTGTCACATCAACAAATACCGCCACTGCTCTATCAGGACCACCAAACTCTGCTGCAACTTTTGTTGCTCCTTCAAGATCTCGATCAGCGATAACTACACAAGCACCTTCTGCTTGTAACCGTCTTGCTGTAGCCAAACCGATTCCCGATGCGGCGCCGGTGACAAGAGCGACTCTGCCTTGTAAAGGTTTGCCTTTAGGAGCGCGGCGAAGTTTTGCTTCTTCCAACTCCCAATATTCGATTCGGAACTTTTCAGATTCCGGAATTGGGGCATAAGTAGAAATTCCCTCAGCACCGCGCATTACATTAATTGCATTGATGTAAAACTCCCCGGCTACCCGTGCGGTCTGCTTATCTTTTCCAAAGGTAAACATTCCAACACCAGGAATCAAAATAACTGCCGGATCCGCACCTCTCATTGCTGGTGAAGATTTATCGGCATAACGTTGGTAATAAGCGGTGTAATTTTTGCGATATTCCTCATGTAATTCATTTGCCCGCGAAATTGTCTCTTCAATAGAAGCATCAGCAGGAAGATCAATAAACATAGGTGAAACTTTGGTGCGCAAAAAGTGATCAGGGCAGGAAGTTCCAAGGGCAGCTAAATTTGGTGCAGCTTCAGAAGATATAAAGTCCAGCACGACTTGGGCATCAGAAAAATGTCCAACCATTCGCACATCCCGTGAGGCAATACCGCGCAATGTCGGTGCCAACTTGCTGGCTTTCTCACGGCGAGCGCTCTCTTGAAGTGCAATGCGCTCCTTAATGACTTTTCCAAATGGCTCAGCTTTTGATTTCTTTGCAATGAACTCTTCTGCTTTGTGAATCGCCCACTTCGAACGTTTTTCACATTCGGTGCTGCTCTCAGCCCAAGTTGTTAAACCATGGCCACCAAGAATGCATCCTTTTGCATTTGGAAATTTCTTTACAATCTCTTCCATATCTAAACCAAGTTGGAAGCCTGGTCTACGCCAATCGACCCAAGCAATCTCTTCTCCAAAACACTCTTCAGTGAGAATCGGGCCATTTACGGAAGTTGCTAATGCAATTATCGAATCTGGATGCAGATGATCTACATGTGCGTAATCAACTAATCCATGCATTGCAGTATCAATACTTGGTGCTGCTCCACCTCGACCAAACAAGCAGTAATCAAAGAGTGCAACCATCTCATCTTCGTGATCAATGCCTCGATATACCTTTTTTAGCGCTTTAACTTTTTCTACATAAAGCCCAGCTAAACCAGCATGTGTGAGTGTGCCAAGGTCTCCACCCGAGCCCTTTACATACATAACTTGTGCAGCTTCACCAGTTGCCGGATCAGTTACTGACACCTTTGCGGAAGTATTTCCACCTGCATAATTTGTATAACGCGGGTCGCTACCTAATCTATTTGAACGCTCAACTAACTCTTTGCTATCTCCCACTTATGCGCCCCACCCTGCTTGAGCTCCACCAACACGTTCGGCGGCAATCTTTGCTCCGTATCCACTTGCAAGGTAGGCCTTCATTGGATCAGCATCTAAGCCCAATTCATTACGCATCTCACCTAGTAGAGGTCGCACATCAGTGTTATATGCGTCCATAAAAATGTCATTTGCGGCTAGAACATTTCCTTCAAGTTGAGCTTTCTTAAGTTCCAGGTGGTCAATAAGTAACGCTTTCGCGACAGCTTCTTGAACGTTAGTAATTGATCTAATCTGACCAGGTATTTTATCTTCTATGTTGTGACATTGATCAAGAACATATGAAACTGGAGTTCCAACATCAAATCCGCCCGCACGATTAACTTCATGCATAATTCGGAATAGTTGATAAGGATCGGCAGCGCCAACAATCAGGTCATCATCTGCATAGAAACGGGAGTTGAAGTCAAAAGCTCCAAGTCTTCCTTCTCGCATAAGTAATGCGACGATAAATTCAATATTAGTTCCTGGTGCATGGTGTCCAGTATCAACACAAACCATCGCCTTTGGACCTAACTTCAAGCAATGTGAATATGAAGTACCCCAATCAGGGACATCGGTTGAATAAAAAGATGGCTCAAAAAATTTATACTCGAGCAACATTCGTTGTTTTGGTCCAAGCCGTTTGTAAGTAATCTCTAGCGACTCCTGCAAGCGATCTTGTCGATCACGCAAATCATCTTGTCCAGGATAGTTAGTTCCATCAGCCAGCCAAATCTTTAAATCTTGAGTACCAGTTATATCCATGATGTCTATGCACTCAAGTAAATGATCAACCGCCATTTTTCGAATCTTTGGATCTGGGTTACAGACAGAACCTAATTTGTATTTATCGTCCTGAAAAGTATTTGAGTTTATAGTTCCAAGTGCTACGCCAAGCTCTTTAGCATATGCAGCGAAATGTGCATAATCTTTAACTTTGTCCCAAGGAATGTGCAAAGCAACAGTAGGAACTGCTCCAGTGAATTTATTTACTTGAGCCGCATCAGCAATTTTCTCGTATGGGTCACGTGGAACGCCAGCTTGAGCAAAAACTTTAAATCGTGTACCGGAGTTTCCGTATGCCCAAGATGGAACTTCAATTCCAAGTCGCTTGATACTTTCTTTAACTGCTTTTGTATTTGCGCCCATAATTTTCTCCTTTTAAATTTTAAGCAAGATTAAGCAAGATTAAGCAAGATTAAGCAAGATTAAGCAAGATGGAATACTTCAACGAAATTTTCGAAACTTTCATCAGCGCGCTTGTCTTGCGGAAATAGCGGCTGCATATACTCCTGCCAACGAGTGTTCACATCTAGTTTTGACATTTTGGCTTTTGCGGCAGCGAAATCATCTACCTCGCAGTAACCGATAAGTGTTCCTTCTTTTTCATTTAAGAAAATTGAATAATTCTTCCAACCACAATCGGTTAGGGCTTGCAACATCTCGGGCCAAACTGCCGCATGACGTTTTTTGTACTCATCGATCATCTCCGTGCGTACATAAAATCTAAAACAGACTCGCTCCATAACGCCCTCCAGCGGTGGTAGTTGAACTGCTTCGTTGAACCGATTCAGCCAACGGTAGTGGAGAGGGGCTATTTGGACAAGAGGGAGGGAAATTAAAGGAATTGAACCGTTGACACTGTTCAATTCAAGGAATTGAACCGTTGACACTGTTCAATTAAACCGAAACGATTCAATCATGGCGAACAGCATTAGAGATGTGGCCTCCCGCGCTCAAGTTGCCGTGGGTACCGTCTCTAATTTCCTCAACCGGCCAGACCGGGTGGCTGAGGCAACTCGGAAGAAGATTGAGTCAGCGATAGCCGATCTGAACTTTGTCCCCAATGCTTCAGCCAGACATCTGCGCTCGGGCAGTAGTCGAACAATTGGCTTGCTGGTCCCAGACATTACAAATCCTTTTTTTACGGAAGTCGCACGTGGGGCTGGCGATACCGCAAGTGAAAATGATTACACCTTGCTTTTGTGCAACAGTGATGAGGATCCGAAAAAGGAAGAGCGTCATTTAAAAGTATTGATAGAACAAAGAATATGTGGCTTGTTAATTACGCCCTCATTTGAAGGGCTCGCTGGCGTTGCTGAGTTAAATCGGCGAAACATTCCCACAACTTTTATTGATCGAAAAGCTGAATCTCTAGAACAATCTTCGGTGTCTATGGACGATTTTTATGGTGGTAAAAGTGCGGTTAAGTATTTAGCATCTCTAGGTCACACCTCTATTGCTTGGGTAAATGGACCTCTTTCCATCGCTCAATGCGCAAGCCGTGAAGATGGGGTGATGGATTCAGCAAAAGAGCAAAAAGTCAAAATTCACAAGTTTCAAGTCAATCAAATGCGTTCTCAAAATGGATATGAAGTTGCGAAAAATATTTTAGAAAGCACTTCTCAAGTAACCGCTATCTTTTGCGCTAATGATTTAGTCGCACTCGGGGTTCTCCGTGCTTTGCTGGAGAATGGCAAGAAAATCCCGACTGATTATGCGCTAATTGGTTATGACGATATTGGTTTTTCAGCATCTGCTTCAATTCCACTAACTTCGATTGCCCAACCAGCCTATAAATTAGGAGCACTTGCTGCACAGATGATTATTAATGAAGTTGAAAATGGTAAAAAATTCAAGCACGAACAAATAGTTTTTAAACCTGAATTGGTTATCCGTGCATCTACCCAGGCGCTTAGGAAATGACGTGAGTCACAATTCATTTGCTTTTATACACAGTTTTAACCCACCCAATAATCCGTCAGTAAATATAAACAAGTTGCAGGACTCTGGCCTAACGGGAATAAATCTTGCTCTTAATTACCATGCGTCTCGTGACTTCACACTTGGAAGTACGCCATCTCTTAGGTACTTGGAAGATGGAGCACATTATTACCAACCGGATTTGAGTAAGTACTCAACAGGTGCCATCACGCCATCTCCAAATGATATTTATCAAGACAACAGCACGTTGGAGAAAATTCAGGAATCCGGTCGCAAAGCCGGTTTTGATATACACGCATGGGCGGTTTATTTCCACAACAGTGCTGCGGGCAAGCAAAATCCAGAGGCCGTTCAAGTTAATGGTTTAGGGCAAAAGTTACTTGCCTCTTTGTGTCCATCAAACCCAAGCGCTCAGGGTTATGCAATTGGCTTAACTATTGATCTGCTTTCTCGTGGCATCAAATCAATAGCTGCGGAATCAATTCATTTTCATGGCTTAATTCATGGAGAACATCATGAGCGGTATTTCATTGAACTGAGCGAAATCTCCCAATACTTGCTTGGATTCTGCCTTTGTATCTACTGCCAAAGTGCAGCTGAATCTGCCGGTGCAGATGCTAAAAAGCTGACATCTAAGATTTCTGCAGCCCTAAATAAGTTAATCGCTGCAGACGACCCATGGCTTGGTCAAGAATTAAACATAGATAATCTAGTTTTGATCTTTGGAATTGATATCAAAATCTGGATTTTAAGCCAAGGGCGCACGTTAATTGCCTTACATGAGGAACTTACAAAATTAGCCCACACCGAGGGTGCAACATTGCGTTGGGTTGATCAATCACCACTAATCGGTGGCTTAGATCAAAGTTGGAGAATTGGCATTGATCCCAAAGGTCTAAGTCAGGTTGTCGATGTAATTGAACCGTTGTTTTATCGCCAAAACACAAGTGAAATTATTGAATTGGCAAAGAGTTACCTTTCGATAATTAACTCTCCTGAAAAAATTACTGGAATTTTGCGGCCAACTTATCCAGATAATTCTTCAGATAAGGAACTAGCGGTGCGAACAAGTGCACTAAAAAATCTCGGGATAGAAAATATTGATTTTTACCTGTTTGATGTTTGGCGTGAGCGAGACCTTGATTGGATTAAACAGGCTTTAATTTAGTTAAACAGGCTTTAGTTTAGTTAGTGGAACGAATCGCCCGGCCAGGCAGAGTTGAAGTACGTGCACCTTGAGCAAGAGTCGCAACTCCGCCAATCCAGACATATTCGAAACCTGCGGCTGGCAATCTAGGACTTTCATAAGTCGATCTATCAATTACCGATGCAGAATCGAGCATTACTAAGTCAGCGTGCATTCCCTCTTTGATAATTCCTCGATCTGTTAGACCAAGCCGGCCTGCGGGCCTTCCAGTCATTCGATTAACTGCACCTTCAAAAGTTAAGACTTTTTCCTCGCGGGCGTAGTGCCCAAGGTAACGGGCAAAAGTTCCATATGAACGAGGATGGGGTCTATTGCCAGTCAAAATTCCATCGCTACCGACCATGTGTTTTGGATGTCGCATTATTGATCGCACATTTCCCTCATGACCAGAAAAAATCACGCATGATGCCCGATAATTTTCTTTGGCGATTAACTCCAAATAGAAACTAGCAGGCTCTTGTTGATTCCGTTTGGCAGCTTCTTCGATAGATAAACCAACAAGATCAAGTGATGCTTCAACTCCGGCAACAACGATAATTTTCCAATTAACAACGCCGCCTTGGTTTCCATCACTGCCCGTTGTATTAAGGGCAGCAATAACCCGACTGCGCACTTCAGGAGATCTGAGCCTTTGTGCCATTTGATCAACACCGCCAGCTTGAACCCAGGAAGGCAGAAGAGCGTGTAAATATGTTGATCCGGCAAGATATGGGTAAGTATCAAGCGTTACATCGACTCCAACACGTTCTGCTTTTTCTATACGCTCAAATAGTAATTCAGTTTTATCATGATAGACGGGCGCGCTCATATGGCAATGAGTTAAGTGAAGAGCAGATCCAGATGCTCTAGAAATTTCAATACATGCGTCGACTGCTTCCAAAAACTGTGCTCCGTAGTTTCGATGATGTGGCGCGTAATACCCTTTGTGCTTTGCGACCACTTTGCACAAATGAATTAACTCATCATCGCTTGCATACATAGCGGGCGTGTAAGTCAATCCAGCAGAAAGACCAATCGCTCCTTCTTTCATCCCAGATTCAACAATCTCAGACATTTGAGCCAACTCATTAGAGTCGGCATAACCTTCTTCATTGCCTTTTACCAACATTCGCACAGTTCCATGTGGAATCAAATATGCAACATTTACTGCTGAACCTTCATCTACGCGATCAAGATATTGTGCAACGCTATGAAAATTCCATTTAAATCCAACTGGATCGCCATTCCATCCGTGTAACTGCTGACGTAAGAGCGCTTGGGTATTCTCATTCGACGGAACATAACTCAGTCCGTCTTGCCCAACTACTTCAAGTGTTACTCCTTGAGTAACTTTAGCTAGGTGTTCTTTGTCGGCTAAAACCGCTAAATCTGAATGGGCATGCATGTCGATGAATCCAGGAGTAACAGTTAAATCAGAGCCATCAAAAATCTTTCCTTGCTCTTCGCCCTTTAGAATTTTCCCGTTGATTGCAATTTTCCCATTAATTACCAATAAGTCAGATCTAACTCCTGGCGTACCAGTGCCATCAAGGATTGTTGCTCCTCGAATAGTAAAAGTATTTTCAGGGTTCACTTATCAGAACCTTCAACGGTGCGAAACATTGGTGCATAACCTGCTAGCAAACCACCGTCAATTACTAATTCGCTTCCCGATATCCACTGTGAACTATCTGAAATTAGAAAAATAGCAGCATCGGCAATATCTTTCGGAGCTCCGACTCGACCGAGGGGGTACCAAGGTTTTAAATCTTCAAATACATTTGGGTTGCGCTCAACACGCTCTTGCCAGGCAGCTGTGGCGATTGTGCCTGGAACAATCGTGTTGCATCGAATTCCATCAACTCCATATCGAACTGCAACTGTGCGAGTAAGTGCATGCACTCCGGCTTTTGCGGCGCTGTATGAGTCACTTCCTATCATCGCTTTGGCGTTGACTGTACCGATGTTAATGATATTTCCATTTTTACGTTTGATCATCGCCGGCAAGACCTGGCGAATACATAAAAATGTTGCTGTCAACGTAATCTGAATAGATCTATTCCAAACCTCAAGGGATGTATTTAGTAAATCTTCAGCTTCATGGACCATTGCATTGTTGATTAAACAGTCGATTTGCCCAAAATCTTTTTCTACTTTTGAGATTGTTTCAATGATCTCGGATTCAGATCCCAGATTTATTGCATACGCCCGCACATCTCCACCAGCACTGGCGATGGTTGAGCGCACTTCTTCTAAGTTTGCTTTATTAATTTCCAACAAAGCAACGCTGGCTCCTTCTGCCGCAATTCGAATTGCCATTTCCCGACCAATGCTGCGTCCAGAGCCAGTTATTACAACTGTTTTACCTTTTAGTGATTGGCTCATAGAGCTACAACAAAATCAATTTCAACAAGAATATTCATTAGGTCTGATCCAACAGTTGTACGCACTGGAAACGGCGCAGACAAAAATTCGCGGTAAGCCTGATCGTAACCAGCAAAATCTCTATGCAACTCTTGCAAGTGCGTAGTGACTTTCACAACTTGAGCAAATGTTGCACCTTTGCTCTTAAGAATTGCTTCAAGGTTCTTTAATACCTGACGGGTCTGTACTGTGATGTCGCCTTCTACAACCTTGCCGGTTGCCGGATCAATTGGACCCATTCCACATGTATACAAAAACCCATTAGCAATAACACCATGTGAATATGATCCACCTGGGGCCGGGGCGCCATCTGCTTGAAAGTGCTCTAATGAATTTGCTGACATCTGCATCCTCCTGGTTAGAAATAAGTTCTTATATAGTCAATAACCCTATCTTGCTCATCTAGAACGGGGAATATCCGCCACTTATCAAATGTCGTACATGGGTGTGAAATACCACAAGCAACCCAATCTCCCACTTTCATCTCTGCCCCTGGTTCTCCAATTAAAAAAGCATGCTGATCATTTAATTTGGTGATTGATCCGGAAACTTTGCTATTTTGGGCGGTCCTACTAGGAACCGGATTATCTAAATCAATACCAACGTCCCGTTTCCCAAAGTTTAAAAGTGTTAAACCTGATTCAGCTTGCGAAACTACACTCCCCCAAACTTCGATCGCTGCTTCAAATTTAGGAGCATTTCCTACTGATGGCGAAATTCGATCATAGAAACCGTCGTCGAATGAGATATATCCACCACTTCGCAAAATCCGCCTAACTCGGTGGGTTGAAGATGAGAAATTGTTGAACACCTTAACTACTACATCAAAAAAACCACTACCTCCCGCAGAAATAATTAACTCAGGACGATAAACACAATCACTCACTTGTGAAGCAGCATCTGTAATTAAATTACAGAAACTTTCAATCTCTGCGATTTTTTCAGGAGTTCGCTCCCCACTGATATTGCCCTCAAAACCTGTTACGCCTCTGATTATTACCCCTGGAATCTCGACCAAAGTTTCACATAAGGCCTTGAGGTCACTTAAATCTCTCACTCCACCGCGGCCATTTTTGTAACCAATTTCAATTAACAGGTGAATGGATCCGGAAGGAGTATTTGCTACAGCATCTGTAATTAACTTTGCGCCTGCCAACGAATCTACATAACAAATTACTTCATAAAGTGGATCCCTGTTTATTTCTGCAATTTCACTTAAATCTGAAATATCTGAAACTTCATTCGCGATTATTATGGATTTGAATCCAAATTCTAAAAAAACTCGCGCTTGCCACATGGTCGCCACAGTCAAATACTTTGCTCCGAATTTCATCTGCTCAACTGCGAGCTGCGGGGACATATGTGTCTTTACATGCGGGGCAAGTTCGAAACCAATTTCTTCACAATATTTGGACATAGCTGAAATATTGTTTTCTAGTGCGCTCTGTCTCAATGTTGCAATAGGCGTTGTGAAATTTCCACCAAACAAATTGGGAGCTTCGGCTATTAACTCACTAAGAGTTTTACCAATACTTTTTCTTGAAAATCCTTTATATGTAAAATCAACTTGCTCTTGGTAGATATCTAAGATCTTCATGTTCAATGATCTCTTTCTACCGGATGCTCACTCTCAATTAATCTAATTGTCTGCGAACGTGACCTCATTACAATTGAGTTACTAGTGATGCCTTTTGGTGCGAATCTAACTCCCCGTAGTAACTCTCCGTCCGTGATTCCTGTTGCAGCAAAAAAGACATCGTTTCCAGAAACTAAATCATTTGTGGTTAAAACTTGATTCACGTCTAAATTTGCTGCTTGTGCGCGTTCACGTTCTTCTTCTGAGCGTGGCTTGAGGCGACCTTGAATTACTCCACCTAAGCATTTCATCGCACACGCGGCAATAATTCCTTCCGGCGTTCCACCGATTCCCATCAATAAGTCGATTCCAGTTCCAGCGCGGGCTGCCATGACAGCGCCAGCTACATCTCCATCGGTAATAAATTTTATCCGCGCACCTGCTTCGCGAATATCGCGAACCAAGTCATCATGACGTGGTCGATCGAGTACAACAACTGTTAATTCACTTACTGACATATGTTTTGCTTTTGCTACTGCTTTTAGATTTACTTTTGCTGGTGCTGTGATATCAACTACGTCTGCAGATTCAGGTCCAGCGACTAATTTTTCCATGTAAAAAACTGCTGAAGGATCAAACATGGATCCACGTTCAGAAACAGCAATCACGCTAATCGCGTTATTCATCCCTTTGGCTGTCAATGTGGTGCCATCAATTGGATCTAGCGCAACGTCGCAAGCAGGTCCTGAACCATCACCAACTTTTTCACCGTTATAAAGCATTGGTGCGTTATCTTTTTCGCCTTCGCCAATAACTACAATTCCGTTCATAGCAACTGTGCCGATCATTCTGCGCATCGCATCTACTGCTTCTTGATCTGCAAGATTTTTTTCACCGCGACCAATCCAACGGGATGCGGCTATTGCGGCAGTCTCAGTTACGCGAACTAATTCCAACGCCAAGTTACGTGATGGCAGTTGATCAGGTTCGCTTCTCATAGGTACAGATTAGTGCGAGTGGCGACCCACAGCGCTACCTGTTTTGCCTACTAAAAAGTCTAAATCTGCACCTGTATCGGCTTGATTGACATGGTCGTAGTAGAGGCGTTCCCATCCACGCGTGACAGTGGCAGGCGGTGGAGACCACTTCTTTTTGCGCTCAGCCAACTCTTCTGGTGAGACCAACAGTTCTAGGCGACGATTTTCAACATCAAGTTCAATCTCATCACCAGTTTGCACAAGTGCAAGCGGTCCACCTACGGCAGCTTCTGGAGAGACATGCAAGACAACTGTTCCGTATGCAGTTCCACTCATGCGGGCATCAGAAATACGGATCATGTCGGTGATTCCACGCTCAAGTAATTTACGTGGCATCGAAACATTACCAACTTCAGGGAATCCTGGATAACCACGCGGTCCAGCATGTTGCACAACAATAATTGAATTCTCGTCAACATCTAAGTTGTCATCATCTGAAACATCTACATAATCTTCAATCTGTGAAAAGACCAATGCTTTTCCACGATGCTTTAGTAGATGAGGCGATGCTGCAGAAACTTTAAGTACCGCGCCATTTGGAGCAAGCGATCCATAAAGAACCACGGTTCCACTGCCGGCATTTTGGAACGGCTTAGATATTGGCGTAATGACATCTTCATTCCAATTTTTAATTCCAGCAATATTCTGAGCAACGCTCTTGCCGGTTATTGTTACGTGATCTTGGTGAATCATGCTGCCAAGTTCATTCATTACTGCTGGCAATCCACCGGCGTAGTAGAAATCTTCCATTAGATATTTACCCGATGGCATTAAATTAACCAGTACCGGTACATCAGATGCAAGAGTGTCAAAATCTTTAAGCGGAAGATCAATTCCGGCACGTCCCGCGATAGCCAACAAGTGCACAACGGCATTTGTTGATCCACCGATAGCTGCATTAACGCGGATTGCATTTTCAAATGCTTGGCGAGTCAAAATATCAGAAACTTTAAGATCCTCTTCAACCATTTTTACGATACGACGTCCGGCAATTTGTGCCAATGCGTAACGGCGAGAATCAACTGCAGGAATCGCAGCACTTCCTGGCAATTGCATACCAAGTGCTTCAGTAACAGATGCCATTGTTGATGCTGTTCCCATCGTCATACAGTGACCAGCACTTCGTGACATACATGCTTCTGCTTCGGCAAACTCTTCAAGGCTCATAGTTCCAGCGCGAACATCTTCAGCAAATTTCCAAACATCTGTTCCTGATCCAATATCTTTGCCGCGGAATTTACCGTTAAGCATTGGACCGCCGGTCATCATCAATGTTGGGATATCAACACTTGCGGCGCCCATCAACATTCCCGGTGTGGTTTTATCGCAACCAGATAGGAGTACAACTCCATCCATTGGGTTTGCACGAATTAATTCTTCAACTTCCATTGCCAATAGATTGCGATACAACATTGTGGTTGGTCGCATAATTGGTTCACCAAGTGACATGGCTGCAAATTCAAGAGGGAATCCGCCAGCTTCCCAAACTCCACG
>SYCR01000089.1:0-3755 GCA_005786885.1 Actinomycetota bacterium
CAACTTGCACGTGCTGCAGGCATTCACTTAGTTCTTGCAACACAACGTCCTAGCGTAGATATCGTGACTGGTTTGATTAAAGCAAACGTTCCTTCCCGACTTGCATTTGCTACAAGCAGCTTGGCTGATAGTCGAGTTATTCTAGATACACCAGGAGCAGAGAAGTTGGTGGGCCAAGGTGACGGTTTGTTTATACCGATGGGCGCAAGTCGTGCGATGCGAATTCAAGGTGCATATATTTCAGAACGTGAAATTGAAGCGATTACTACTCACATTAAAGGGCAACGCGGAACCCAATATCGCGATGATGTAACAGTGGCTGCAGCAATTCGTAAAGATGTTGATGCTGACATTGGAGATGATTTAGATTTGCTATTACAAGCTGTTGAATTAGTAGTCGGAACACAGTTTGGATCAACATCAATGTTGCAACGTAAATTACGGGTGGGCTTTGCAAAAGCCGGACGTTTGATGGATCTGATGGAAAGCCGCGGAATTGTTGGACCATCTGAAGGGTCAAAAGCGCGAGATGTCCTAATAAAGCCCGACGATATTGCTGAAGTTTTGGCTTCACTGCGCGGCTAGCTTTTCCTATCTGATTTTTTATCGCTTCTCGGCTTGTGCTGTTGGCTCATAGCGACTTACCCTTTACTAATTGGATTTTTGAGGTGAACCCCTGAAACAGGAGGTGGCACATGAGCACCAGAAGTATCGGTGATGAAATTCGCGCGGCGCGAAAAGGTGCTGACCTCACAATTGCTGAAGTGGCAGACCGGGCAAAATTAAGAGTTGCCGTTTTGCAGGCAATCGAAAATGATGATTTTTCATTATGCGGTGGGGACACATATGCGCGCGGCCATTTAAAAGTTATCGCTGGAATCTTAAAAATTGATTCAAAATCTCTACTTGAACTCTTTGATGAAAAGTTTGGGAAATTCGAAACTGCGCTTTTAGACCTTTCTGAAAAAGGAAAGCGAAATCTCGATAAGCCTTCAAAACCAACCAAAGCAAGTTGGAAAACATTGTCAATGATCGCAGTATCGGTTATAGCGCTCGTCACCGTCGTGCAGATTTCCGGAAGTTCTCCAAAAAATGAAGTAGTTAGCGCAACCCCTGAAAGTGAATCGCCACAATCATTAGAACAACCAACTCCAGCTACAGCATCAACTGAGCCAGAGGCCAAAGTCGTCATCACTGGAGTTAGAAGCTATTCATGGATATCAGTTAGTGATGCAGCCGGCAATTCAATTTTTACCGGCGAGGTTAAAAAAGGCGAGAGCAAGGAATTTACTGATGCGCAATTGCTTAGATTTGTGATTGGAAATGCTGGGGCTGTTACGCTGACCGTCAATGGCGAAGAGCGTGGTATCCCGGGCAAAATCGGTGAGGTCGTACGTCTGCAAGTTGCAGCCGATGACGCACCGGTTGCTGGCTAACCTTCTTTTAATTGAAAGACCAACTAAAGAGCAGAAAACATGAAAAAAGTTGCTTTGGTCACTTTGGGCTGTTCGCGTAATGAGACCGATTCAGAGGAATTGGCTGCTCGTTTAGCTAATGATGGTTGGGAATTAGTCGCCAATGCAGACGATGCGGATGTCGCATTGATTAATACTTGTGGTTTTGTCGAAGCCGCAAAAAAGGATTCGATTGATGCAGTCTTGGAAGCCAATTCATTAAAGCATGGAAGAGACAAGGGTTTAAAGAAGGTTGTCGCAGTTGGATGCATGGCTGAAAGATATGGAAAAGAATTAGAAGCAGCTCTTCCAGAAGCGGATGGAATCTTAGGATTTGATCAGTACGCAGATATTTCAGAACGGCTAACAAAAATTTTAGCTGGAGAAAATATTCAGGCGCATGCACCAAGTGATCGTCGTAAATTACTTCCTGTCGCACCTGCAGAGCGCAAGCAACCTGTGAGAAATGCCAAAATGGGTGAGGGAGAACGTGTCCTTAGAAAAAGATTAGATAACTCACCTGTAGCACCATTAAAAATTGCAGCGGGATGTGATCGGCGCTGCACATTTTGTGCCATCCCATTTTTTCGAGGTGCTTTTGTATCGCGCACCCAGGCTGAAATTATTAGTGAAGCAAAATGGCTAGCGGATAACGGAGTAAGCGAGATTTTTCTGGTCAGTGAGAACACGACTTCATACGGAAAAGATTTAGGAAATATTAGAGCGATGGAAGAGCTGCTTCCAGATTTAGTTGACATCGATGGAATTTCACGGATCAGACTTTCATATCTGCAACCTGCAGAGATGAGACCTACGTTGATAGATGCCATAACCTCACTTCCAAAAGTTGTTCCATATTTTGATCTCTCCTTTCAGCATGCGAGCGCAAAAATTACAAGAAGCATGCGCAGGTTTGGTGACACCGATAAATTCCTCGATTTAATTGCTCAAATCAGGAGCAAAGCGCCGCTTGCTGGAATTCGATCAAATTTCATCGTGGGCTTCCCCGGCGAAGATGAAAGTGATTTCCAAGAATTACTTAAATTCCTAGGTCAAGCAAGGTTGGATGCAATTGGCATCTTTGGCTATAGCGATGAGGATGGCACCGAAGCAGAAACTTTGCCTGACAAACTAGATCAACGTGAAATCAGAAATCGAGTGGAGGAAGTTAACTCCCTCGTTGAACAGTTACTAAGTGATCGCGCCAGTGAAAGAATTGGCGAAGAAGTAGTTGTGCTTGTTGAAGATAGAGCCACCCAAGAAGGAAGAGCGGCGCATCAAGGACCTGAAGTTGATGGTAGTACTTACTTGCTAAATTCAGCGGCTGCAGTTGGCGCATATGTAAAGGCTCGAGTTGTGGCAACCGATGGAGCAGATTTACATGCAAATTAATTTACCTAACGCATTAACAATTACAAGAATTGTATTAATACCCTTTTGTGTAATGGCTCTCTTCCAAAATGGGGGAGATGATTCAAAGTGGCGCACGATTGCATGGGTGGGATTTTTTCTGGTCGGTATGACTGATCTACTTGATGGGAAATTGGCACGTGCAAGAAATGAAATAACCGAACTTGGAAAATTCCTTGATCCAGTTGCCGATAAATTACTAATTGGCTCAGCCATGATCAGTGTTTCGATCTTGGGATATCTTCCATGGTGGATTACCTTGGTAATTCTGGGACGTGAATTAGCGGTCACTGTTTTGCGACTAATTGTTGTTAATCGAAATGCTGGAAAAGTAATTCCGGCTAGTCGTGGCGGAAAAATTAAGACAACGATGCAAGGGTTTTCAACCGGATTTTATGTTCTGCCATTGAGTACTACTCTCCACACCGCACGAGACTTGTTTATGTATGCAACTATTGCGGTAACTTTGTATACCGGTGCGCAGTATTTTCAAGCTGCCCTTAAGAAGGAATAATGGAAATGAATGATGCGGAATTTATAGTTTCAGAGTTGGCCAAACGTGGCGAAAGTATCGGCGTTGCTGAGTCGATTACCGGCGGACATTTATCAGGTGCGTTAATCGATATTGCTGGGGCATCCAATATTTTTGCTGGGGGAATTGTTGCTTATTCAAATCTTTTGAAGATTAGTGATTTGAAGGTTTCGCCCGAACTGCTAGATGAATTTGGTGCAGTAAGCATTGAGGTAGCTCAAGCGATGGCAGTAGGGGCGAAAGATAAATTTTCCGCGACCTGGGGTCTATCAACAACTGGGGTGGCCGGGCCTGGGCCGCACAATGGCCGCGAAGCGGGCACTGTCTGGATTGGGATCGCCGGACCCGGGCTCCTGACC
>SYCR01000090.1:0-15762 GCA_005786885.1 Actinomycetota bacterium
GCCGGATGGTGATGAGCCGGATGGTGATGAGCCGGATGGTGATGTGCCCCTGTAATAAACCTCGGAAGAAAGGTGACGCATGCTTTGTGCAAGCACTGCTTGGCCTTCGGATTTAAGAGCTAAATGAGCTTTGCCCAAATAATTAAGATCACTTAAAGTGGCAATGACCGCTGCAAAAAGTATTGCAAAACCAAGTATCAAAGGAGTTACAGAACCTTCGTCGCTTCTTAACAAGACAAATTTCATTGCCAACTTCCGATAGGGAAAGTCAAACTTTGCGAAAGTCCATCAACGGTTATTTTAAATCGAACTAAGGAATTATGAGTGAGGCATGGCGTTGCATCACAAATAATTGAAATTGCTGCAGTGGGAAATTCTTTTGTCAAGAATAGATCCACATTGCTTCGAGCCAAAAAATCATTACTAGAGTTCACAAACAAGTGAGCACTCTCTCTAAGGGCATTGTGAAGTAAAGCGTTCTTTGATGTCGTTATGGAGAGTTGAGTTGAAAAAAGTAGTAGAGGGAGTAATAGCGGAATTGCCAGGGCAACGAATTCCAATGTTGCACTCCCCGTATCTTTCCCTAGTGAAAGAAATGACGTAACTCTCCTTCTTATAAAATTGCATATTGCTAAACACAAATCTACTATTTGTTTATTGTAAGTCATCAACGATTTAAAATTACAGTTGTTGAGATCTGGAGTGGCATTAAGTTAATTAAATTAGAATACCTTTTATCTCTAAGATAAACTTTTCTAATAACAAATCCAGAAACTTGTTCATCTTTCACTTCCACTTTGAGTGATTCCAAATTGGCAAACTTAGGCAAGCCTGGTTTTTTGAAATATTCTTCAGCAGCAATTTGTGCGGCAACTGTACTTCGAATCGAAATACTTGACTGAGCAATACCTGCTACCAGCAACTCCAAAGAGCTCTTGGTGTTATGAAATGCATACAGTTGCATTGTCCCAGCGAACAATATTATTAATGGAATCAATACAAGAGCACTCTCTACATTGCCACCATCTTTTAAAACCCTTCGTTTCACCGATTTCACTAGTTTTGAATTCTGAGAGGTATTTTCTTTCATTATTTTGTTACCTGATTGCATTCATAGAATCTAGAGAATTTCGCAACAAAGCATTTAGTCTTGGTGCAGCAACGGTCCAAATCCCTGTAACTAATCCAGCAGTCATTAAGACCACCAATACCCACCCTGGCACATCACCTCTATCCGACTGTTTCCATACCCTTATCTGCAAATTGATAACTGTCTGGTTCACTCTTCTTACTATCTCTGTCTTCATTTTATAACCTTTCTTTAGTTTTGATCTATTTGATTTTTTGCTATAAAGAATAAGAATGTGATTTTCTAAAATGAACTCATTTGATTTAGTTGATAAAGACTTGGCCAAAGGGCAAAAAGAATTGAGACTGGCAGTATTAGGAATACAACTGGAACCATCATTTTTACTTCTGCTTTGCTGCCTAAATCCAAAAATGCTCTTCTTTGATCTTCGCGTAAATCAAAGGCCTGCTGCCGAAGAATTTCGGCCAATGGGGTGCCTCGTTCCATAGTTACAATCATTACATCTACAAATCTATAGATTTCTGGAAGATCGATTCGCTTTGCTAAACCATCAAGTGCTTGAGTAACACTTTTCCCTTCATTGATTTCTGATAACAATGTGTTTAATTCCGTAAAAAGAATTTTTTGTTTTGGATTTGAAAGATCGCTCTCTAAAATCGCACTTACAGCAAATGCTGGCGAAAGACCAGCAGTTATACATAAAGCTAAGTTCTCCGCAAAATATGGAAAATCATTTCTTAATTCACTAATTCTTTTTTTATTTATATTAGATTCATTTTTCTTTTTCGCTCTATCCCCGACTATCAAGCCTAAAACAGCAAAAAATATCAATCTATATTTGGAGAAAGGTGCAATAGAAAGTGAAATCAAGTATAAGAACTCAAACAAAAGAGTCCCGCAGAGAGGCCAGATAATTCTCTGTGAAATATGATCTATTTTCATAAATCCAATTAATTGGCAAACCAACTGAAGAAAATAAATTTTTGATTTCATTTTATTGTCCCGTTGACTGTTTCGCTGATTTATTCATCCATAGGTAAGCAACTAAAATAAGCATGCTTCCACCCAAAACTACAAATCCACCCGTGACGGTGTTGTAGGCATGTCGTGTTTGTGGTTGAAAAGTTAGAAAAATTAGTAAAACCCATGGAGCTGAGGCGGCGATACGAGCGGTGTTTGATATCCACCCATGGCGCATTTCTATCTCTTTTTTAGCAGCAATATCATTTCTAAGGAAGGCGGTAAAGGTCCTTAGTACCAGCCCAACTTGAACTCCTCCTACATTTCTCACCAACAAAATTGTTTGGGTTAATCTCCTAAAAATTGGATCCTGTGTAGAGGTACATAAGTTTTTTAGAGCAAGTTCTAAGTTCCCGTCTAATTTAACTTGAGACTTATACTCTTTGAATAACGGCGAAAGGACAATAGGCCCTCGCTCTGCCAAATTCGATAACGCTTCAGAGATTGATACTCCCGACTTGATTGCTGAGTTAATGTGATCTAACGCCTCTGGCCAGGCATCTTGAATTGACTTTTGTTTCTTACGTTCTTGAGAAATGCTTTTTAGCCATGGAATTGAGCCAGCCACAATACTCAAAGGTAGAGAAATAACTAAGGTTTGGGTTATTAACTGTAGTAAAAAGTAACTTAAAACTGCACAGCAAATAGCAGCTATCTTATTTTCATTTCGTTTTAATTTTTTAATGAGATTCATTTGATATCTCTGGCTGTTTAATTTGCTTATATTACTTCTACATTTAGGGCTCAAGAGAATAACGTTACCCAGAATGAAAATTTGCCAAATCAAAAATAGAGAAAAGTTCTCTCTGCTCATAGTAAGAAAATTTCTTGATCAAGATTCATTGATTTCAAAGTATTTTTGATTTTTTCTAGTTTTGGAATTGTTGCTAACCCACGGACATATTCTCCATTTTTATAAGTTATCAACTCTTCAATCTCTATATGGTGTTTCTCGACACGACCACTTAGAGAGGCGATCTCTTGCACTCTTCGCTTTCCGTTTAAGTCCAATTCACAGTGAATTACTAAATCAATTGAATTAGCAACCGTTGGAATTACAAAATCGTACGAGATGTTTTCCCCTGCTAGCAGAGGGAGAGTTGACAGTTTTCGAATAGCTTCTCGAGCGGAATTCGCATGAATGCTTGCCATTCCTGGGATTCCCGAATTCAGCGCAATAAGTAAATCAAGGGCTTCTGCTTCCCTAACTTCGCCAACCACAATGCGAGATGGTCGCATTCTCAAAGCTTCTTTTATTAATCTACGCAAGCTTATTTCGCCATCTCCATCCAACGTTTTTTCTCGAGTTTGCAAGGCAACAACATCGGGCAATCGTGGAGATAATTCAAAAACTTCTTCTATTGTTATTAATCTTTGATTTGACGGTATTTCACCAATCAGACAGTTAAGAAAAGTAGTTTTTCCTGCTTGAGTCGCCCCACTGACTAAAATGTTGAGACCACTTTTAACGGCAGCGCTACAGAAATTTGCAATTTTTTGAGTCAAGGCTCCCACTGGAATTAAATCCTCTAGTGAGTTTGCCGGTAAAGAGAGTTTACGAATATTAATTGCCCAATGTTCAGCTGTTACATCTGGGATCACAACATGCAACCTGGCACCGCTTGGTAATCTTGCATCTACAAAAGGATTTGATAGATCAACCCTGCGACCTGTTAAGGCCAGCATTCGCTCAACTAAATCTCGTACTTCATTAGCTTCGAGAACTAATGTCGTTAATTCACTCTCTCCGTTACGGGCAATAAAGATTCGCTCTGGAGCATTTATCCATATTTCTTCAATTTGCTGATCATCTAAAAAATGCTGCAAGGGACCGAAGCTGATAAAGGGATTTTCCACAAGATAAGAATTTTGATTTATCTGGCTAAACAATTTTTAATCCCCACATATTAGCCAAATAATCATTAAATTTCACCGGTAGTTTTTAGTACAATACTTTGAGTGACAGTGCAATGAAATTATCGCTACTAGGAAAATAGTAATGAATGAGAGTTATTGTGTCTAAAAAAATTAGGTCGTTTAAATTTCTAGAATGTTAATTACTACGATTAATTTGTTGCCACATTTTTAGGAGCGCCAGTCCCATTTAGCGCCATATCTCCAGCCATCAGAAAATCTGGTAATTTCCAATTTTTTTGATATTTCACCATCGCTACTTCCGCAGAAAAATTCTTGGCTGTTTCTAGCACTCGCTTCTTTATCTCATCTGCATTACCACTAAAAACAACGGAAATTTCACTAAGCGCTGTCCTGGAAATCAGGTCATTGATTCTTAAAGAGCTTTTAAGTGCATGAACTAGTTCTACAAGCTGCACTAATAGTATTTCTTGTTCGACAGAATTTTTGTTCGGATTAGAAAATTCAGTATCAGTAAAAGTATTCTGAATTGGATGTGACAGTTTTAAAAGTAAGAGATAAAGGTTTATTGAGTCGCGATCCGCTCTGGCAATTTCACGTTCTACTGCTTCATAAAACGCTTGAAGTGTTAGCGCACCGGTCAGCGCATCATGTAATCCATCGTGTGAAGATAAATTTTTCATTTAATCTTCACAATTATCTTTTCTCCTATTCTTTGCTTGTTGGGCGAGAGAGAAGAATTATTGACACCACGGCTGTAGCGCTAATTAGTGCTAAAAGATTTGCAAGCAAAATTCGATCAGCGTCACGCAAGTAAAAGGAAACTGCAAATGCAATAAAATTTGCTAGCAGGGCTGGTGAATACCCGTAACGCTTTTTTCGCTTGATTCCTAAAGCGGCAAAAAGTAGTCCAACCCCGGCCAAGATTGCAAAAAGTATTTCCACTAATAATGCATCTGGATTTTTTGCTTCAGAGATAAAGGAATTGACTATCAAGAAAGCTCCACCGCTTAAAACTAAAATTCCCTCAAAAGAAATTAACGCACTCGTAGCTAAACGGAACCTTGATATTGACTTTTGTTTCTCGCTCATGACGAAATTACTTTATCTTTCCGGTGGGCAAAAGTTCATATCCACCTGTGTATGGCCAGTCCTGTAACAATCTAAATCCTTCACCGAATTTGAAGCCACCCTGAACTCCACGGAACCTTGCTTGAACCTTCATATTTTCAGTGAATCCAATCGAATACATATGCTCAGTCCAAGCCACTTGGCTGACATGTGAGGAAAGCATCTTCTCCTTGGTGTCCATAACTGATGTGACATCAACATAAAAATCAGGTTCAAATCCTTTACCCATAATCGTGTCCATTATGAAAGTTGTTGGAATTGGGGTTTCAGGAAGTTTGGTTTGAACAAGGGGAACACTTACTGGAATTCGGCAGTCACGCGCAATTGATCCAGCGAGGCGATGATCCGGATGGTAATCATTTTCGCTCAGGATGAACATAATGTCTGGACGTGCTTCGCGAATTGCGTCAATAAATCTTTCACGAGTTGGTCGATTATCAAAGAGGAATTCGTCATCAAAATCCATCCAGATAACTTTTGCGCCGATTACCGCTGCAGAAGTTTTAGCTTCTTCGTGACGTATTTGAGCAATCTCATCTTTCTTAGCACCAGGCTCACCAGAGCCAACATTTCCATTTGTAGCAATTGCAATAAATATTTCATCTCCGCGCTGCGCGCATAGTGCAAGAGTTCCACCACAAAGCCATTCAATGTCATCAGGGTGTGCGGCGATTGCTAAAACTCTCATTAATTCTCCAGCCTTCTAAATTAATAAATATTTGTAATTAACTAAATGAGTCGCGCGTTAGAATTTTGAACAGCCTAACATTCTGGAATCTCGAAGAGTAGGCCTGCGTAGATGTGTCCTGATTGTTACTGGGTAAGATCGTTACTGGGTAAGATCGTTACTGGGTAAGATCGTTACTGGGCAAGATCGTTACTGGGCAAGATCGTTACTGGGCAAGATCGTTACTGGGCAAGATCGTTACTGGGCAAGATCGTTACTGGGCAAGATCGTTACTGGGCAAGAAGCAATCTGATGCATAGATTGATTTGTTGCTACATCTTGGTGAGGTGAACCGGATCGGGTAATTGTGTTGGGTCGGATCGGGCAATTGTGTTGGGCCGGGTTCCGGGTACCGAAGCCCCTTCCACTCCCCGCCAGATTTCAACCGCTAGCGCTGCCTTGTGATCTGCCTCATAAATAGCCTGAATTCAAGACCTAGAGGTGAAACAACCTCATAATTCCGCCTGCTATTTCCTCATCCGCAAGCAGGATGTATACGCTTACCCTTGTATTACCGCGATAGGAGTAGTCAGTGTCGACAGCGGATTTCGGTGGTGCTTTTGGCGCCAATGAATGGTTAGTAGAAGAGATGTACGAAAAGTACATCGCCGATCCTGTCTCTGTTGATCCACAATGGATTGATTTCTTTGCAGCAAATGCACATTTAATTAATGGCAATGGTTCTACTGGTGTAACTACATCTGCAAGTAATGGCGCAAGTAATGGCGCAGCTCAGGTAGCACCTCTTAACATTCAACAACTTGCCGCAAATGTTTCATTGCCTTCATCGGGTGGCGCTCCACCAGCACCAAAACGTGCGCATGTTGATGCACCGCCCGCACCATCAACGCTACGTGCTGAATTGCAAATGCCAAGCGTGCCTGCGA
The DNA here is from genome assembly GCA_005786885.1 of Actinomycetota bacterium. Lineage (GTDB taxonomy): Bacteria > Actinomycetota > Actinomycetes > Nanopelagicales > Nanopelagicaceae > UBA3012. The sequence continues at coordinate 6,731 of SYCR01000090.1, forward strand.
CGCCGCCACCAACTGCAACTTCGACTGTAGCTACAGCTGTAAGTGCTTCCACTCCAACAGCCGCACAATATGGAAATCCATTGCAACCACAAGTTGTTACTAGTTCTAGAAGTTCTACTCCACTTCCAGCTGATCCAGTTCGTAAAGCGGCTCCTGTTATTTCATCTCCTAGCGCCGGAAGTGTTGATGCGCTTCGTGGAACCGCTGCCAGAGTTGTTACAAATATGGAAGCCTCACTTGAAGTTCCAACCGCAACTAGCGTCCGTGCAATTCCTGCAAAATTATTAATTGATAATCGAATTGTTATTAACAACCACTTGAAGCGCGGTCGTGGTGGAAAAGTTTCTTTCACACATTTAATCGGTTATGCAATGATCAAAGCCTTGCGCGCAATGCCTGAGATGAATTCATTTTTCACACACCTAGAAGATAAACCAGCTGTTGGACATCCAGATCACATCAATTTAGGAATCGCGATTGATTTAGCTAAATCTGATGGAACCCGACAATTATTAGTACCATCGATTAAAGGTTGCGAAGGAATGGATTTCGCACAATTCTGGGAAGCGTATGAAGCAGTAGTTAAGAAAGCTCGTACAGGCACCCTAACAGTTGAAAATTTTGCTGGCACAACAGTTTCACTTACAAATCCAGGAACAATCGGAACCGTCCATTCAGTTCCACGATTGATGCAAGGTCAAGGATTAATTCTTGGCGTTGGCGCAATGGAATATCCAGCTGAATATCAGGGTGCTAGTGATGAAACGCTTGCACGCCTTGCGATTAGCAAAACCGTAACTCTCACAAGCACTTACGACCACCGGATCATTCAAGGTGCACAATCCGGAGATTTCTTACGTCGAGTTCACGAAATCTTGCTTGGTGAAGAGAGTTTTTACGATGAGATTTTTGCAGCTCTTCGGATTCCGTATGCACCAATCCGATGGAACGCCGATATTGAACGCACTAAAGAGGATGACATTCATAAAACTGCACGCGTTCAGGAGTTAATCCACGCTTACCGCAGCCGGGGTCACTTAATGGCCGATATCGATCCACTTGAATTCCATATGCGCTCGCACCCAGATCTAGATGTAGTAACTCACGGTTTGACTCTTTGGGATCTAGATCGTGAAGTAGCCACAGGTGGTTTTGGAACTAAGCCATTTATGAAATTGCGTGACATTCTTGGAATTTTGCGAGATTCATATTGCCGAGCGATTGGTATTGAGTACATGCACTTGAGCGATCCAGTAGAACGTAAATGGATGCAAAGTAAAATTGAAGTCGGTTCACCAAGAATTGCTCGCGAAGAACAACTTAGAATTTTGCGTAAGTTAAATAGTGCTGAAGCATTTGAAACATTCCTGCAAACTAAATTTGTTGGGCAAAAAAGATTCTCACTTGAAGGTGGCGAATCTGTAATTCCAATTCTTGATGCAATTCTTTCCTCCGCTGCTGAAGCACAGTTGCAAGAGGTAAGTATTGGCATGCCGCACCGTGGCCGTTTGAATGTTTTGGCAAATATTGCTGGAAAATCTTATGGACAAATTTTCCAAGAGTTTGAAGGTCACTACGCTGAAAATGCGGTTCAAGGTTCGGGCGATGTTAAATACCATTTAGGTAGCACCGGAAGATTTACTGCTGAATCTGGCGCACAAACCAATGTTTATCTAGCCGCAAACCCTTCACACTTAGAAGCTGTAAACCCAGTTCTTGAAGGAATTGTTCGCGCGAAGCAAGATCGCACAAACATTCGTGAGGCGTATTCAATTCTTCCGGTTTTATTGCATGGTGACGCTGCATTTGCAGGACAAGGTGTAGTTGCTGAAACTTTAAATTTATCCCAACTCCCTGGATATCGCACTGGCGGAACAATCCATGTAATTGTTAATAACCAAGTTGGATTTACTACATCACCAAACGCTGCCCGTTCATCAAGATATGCAACTGATGTTGCACGCACGGTACAGGCGCCGATATTCCATGTAAACGGTGACGATCCAGAAGCGTGCGTACGCGTTGCTCGTTTGGCCTTTGAATATCGCCAAGAATTTAACAAAGATGTTGTAATCGACATGATTTGTTACCGCCGTCGCGGTCACAACGAAGGTGACGAACCAAGTTTTACTCAACCACTCATGTACAAATTGATTGATGAAAAACGATCAACTCGTACTTTGTATACCGAAGCGTTAATTGGACGTGGAGATATCTCTACTGAGGAAGCAGATGAAGTGCTGCGCGACTTCCAGAGCCAACTAGAAAATATTTTCACAGCAGTCCATAACACCGAACCAGAACCAGATGGAACTAAAGTCCCTGAATTCCATGGTCCTGACGCAGTAAATACTGCAATATCTGAAGTTGTTGCCCGCAAAATTGCAGCGACCCAAACTGCAACACCTGAGGGATTCACTATTCATCCAAAACTTATTCCACAACTTGCTCGCAGAGTTGAAATGTTAAATGAAGGAACTATCGATTGGGCGATGGGCGAAGCACTCGCATTCGGCTCAATTTTGCTAGATGGCAAACACATTCGTTTGGCTGGGCAAGATGTTGGACGTGGAACATTCAGTCAACGTCATGCAGTTATTACAGATCAACTAACCGGAAATGAATGGATGCCACTTAGAGGATTAATCAAAAATGAAAACCAGTTCTTTGTAATTAACTCTTTGTTATCTGAATATGCCGCGATGGGATTTGAATACGGTTATTCAGTTGAGCGCGAGGATTCACTTGTACTTTGGGAAGGTCAATTCGGAGATTTCGCAAATGGTGCTCAGACCATCATTGATGAATTTATCTCATCTTCTCTACAAAAATGGGGCGAGCGTTCCTCTGTTGTATTACTACTTCCACATGGTTATGAAGGCCAAGGCCCTGATCATTCATCAGCACGTATCGAAAGATTCTTGTTGCTTTGCGCCGAAGAAAATATGACCGTAGCTCAACCATCTACACCTGCCTCTTACTTCCACTTGCTGCGTTGGCACATGGCAAACCCAGCACGACGTCCATTAATTGTCTTTACTCCTAAATCAATGTTGCGTTTAAAAGCTGCTGCTTCATCACTTGCCGATTTCACTACAGGTAATTTCAAAACTTTGATTGATGATCCGACTGTTTCAAATGCAACGAGATTGATTTTCTGTTCTGGCAAGGTTTATAACGATCTAACTGCAGAGCGCGCAAAGTTAGGTGAGAACACAACTGCCATTGTTCGAATTGAACAGCTTTATCCATTGCCAGCACAAGCAATGCGCGAAGTTGCTGCGAAACATCCGAATGCATCGATGCTTTGGGTCCAAGATGAACCAGCAAACCAAGGTCCTTGGCCATTTATTGCACTCAATACATTAGAAGTATTTGATGGTCGAGTTTTGCGTCGAGTATCTCGTCGCGCTTCAGCAGCACCGGCTACTGGAAATCATCACTTACATGAAGAAGAGCAAAAAGCTTTAATTTTTGAAGCTTTTCAGCGCTAGTTTTAAGGCTAGAAATAATTCCCCAAGAATAGAAATAATTTCTTAAAACCCCAGCAGCAGATTAGAACTTTTTGAAATTAACTTTTGCTTTTCCAATATCTAAATAAGAATTTTCCAATAATCTCTTTACGGTTAAGAAAACCCCAACTTCTAGAATCGATACTTGGTTCAGAGTTGTCACCCTCAACCCAAAACCGTTTTTTCTCAATTTTTGTGATTCGCTTAATGTATTGAATTCCCGGTTGATCATCTCTTTCGATCACCACAATACTTCCTACTTCGAGTTTCTTACGTCTTGGTCTCCATCTGACCACAACCCAGTCGCCCTGATTCAATGTCGGGGCCATAGATGCTCCACTGACTGCGACTGTTCCGTACCTACTTAAAAACCTTTTGCCTAGACGAACTAAAACCTTGAGGCCAACCAAGATGGCCGCTTGGGTTTTGGGGTTAAATTTTCCTAATGCAGGATTGCTGGACACAGTAGTAGTCTGGCACTTAATCGAATTAACCAAAACCTAGACATGGCAACCTTTTCCAGGTCCAGGATGAAATTAGGAGAGGCACAAATGTTAAAAGGCAGAATTAACTCTTATAGCGCTGGCGCTGCGTTAAAAGCGATCGAGTCATTTTTCGCACCAAAGCAAACAGTTCTAGCACACTGCGATCTTCCTTGCGGGATTTACGATCCATCCCAAGCCAAAATTGAAGCACTTTCAGTTAAGGCTGCCATGGAAAAATATGCAGCAAGCAGTGATCCAGATTTCAAATCACGTGCTGTCGCTGTTAAAGAAGAACGCTCTCACCAAGTGAAAGAGCATCTATGGGTGCTTTGGACTGATTACTTCAAGCCAAATCATTTTGAGGCTTATCCAAACCTGCACACCTTATTTAACGAAGCAACAAAACTTGCTGGTGCTGCTGGAACAAAAGGTACTAACGACGTTGCAGTTGCCGACAAATTGCTAGCAAAAATCGAAGAGATTTCTGAGATTTTCTGGGCAACTAAGAAGTAATCAAGAAGAAGTAATCAAGAAGAAGTAATCAAGAAGAAGTAATCAAGAAGAAGTAATCAAGAAGAAGTAATCAAGAAGTAATAAAGCTTGTCCAAGTAGTTTATTCAATTAGTTATTCAGGAGAAGAAAAGAAAGTTATTGATGGCTTAACGATTGGGCCGCGGCTTTAGCAAGAAATGAAACGCGATCAACTACAGCGCGAATCACCAAGCCGCGGGCAATCAAACGCTCTTGTTCATGGACTTCAATTTCAAAAGTTAACCTGTTATTTTCCACTTTTGTACATGTTGCTATTGCTCGAACTTCAGCACCAATACTTGCGGTTGAAACATGATCAAACTCGACTCGAATTCCAACAGAAGTCTCTCCCTGTTCCATACTTTCCAATAGAGCTGCAATTGTTGCGCTTTCTGCAAGTGCAATGACTTGAGGAGTCGCCAGCACCGGAACATCTCCACTTCCATGTGCGATTGCAGTGTCGCCTTGGCGCACGCTCATTCCTGACATTCCAACTACACCTAAATACTTTTCTGAAAATTGTTCAGTGCTCATTTTCCTTGCTCTTCAATCATTATCAAGGGATCTCCCTCTTGAATAATCTCTCCAGGTACAACTGCAATTTCTATCACTTTTCCGGAAACTTCCGTTAGAACCGGAATCTCCATTTTCATTGAATCAAGAAGTAATACTGTCTGACCGATTGTTATCAATTCCCCTACGGAGACTGAAATTGACAACACATTCGCCACCATCTCTGCGCGAATCGTGTGGATCTTCCGGTTTACTTCAGCCATACGAGCAACTTACTCAGGAATTATTACTCTTGCTCGTAACTCTCGCGAATTTCGACGTGAGTTTGAATAAAAGTTTCAGTAGAAATTTCGGTGTAGGTGATGGTCTGTGACCATGAGATGCTCTGAGCCGTCAGATCGCTAGTGATCCGTTGCCGCAATTCTTTGGGTGCAGTTTCGGTGCATGACCTAGAAAGTAGTTTTCGGAATCTATGCTCGGCCGCTTGCTCATCAGCGCAAGGTGGGCATTCGCTCAAATGAATTTCAATGGCATGACTTACTTGTTGATCTTCTATTTCGCCATCAATAAATAGGACCAAGGCATGCAAAACATCAGTGCATGGAGTTTGATGAGGATTGCCGCAACTCATTTTTCATCACCTACACTCTTTATGAATCCACTTTCAATTGCGTAATCAGTTAACAAATCACGAAGTAATTTCCGCCCACGATGAAGACGCGACATAACAGTTCCTGAAGGTGTATCCATGATCTCTGAAATTTCTTTATAAGAAAATCCTTCTACATCTGCTAAATAGACGGCAAGACGAAACTCTTCTGGGAGTGATTGCATTGCCCGCTTAATATCGCCATCTGGAAGATTTTCCAATGCTTCAACTTCTGCAGATTTTCCTTGATCGCTCGTATGTGACGCAGATTTAGCTAATTGCCAATCTTCAATCTCTCCATCTGAAATTAGTGGTTGACGTTGATTTTTTCGATAAATATTAATGAAAGTAGTTGTCAGGATTCGGTACAACCAGGCTCTTAGATTTGTACCCTCTTCAAATTGATGGAATGAGTTAAACGCTTTTGCATATGTTTCTTGGACTAAATCCTGGGCATCCTCAGGATTTTTTGTCATCCGCAGGGCGGCACTATAAAGAGCATCCAGAAATGGAAGCGCATCTTTTTCAAATCTTGCTTTGCGCTGACTCGCGCTTTCTTTACTTTTTGCAACTGCTTTGTTACGCGCTATTGGTTCAAGAGAGCCATCTGGCCGGCTTTCTGTTCCCTCAATATCTTTTGCACGCGTCACAAGAGAGGAGTTTACACTCATACTCAAATCAACAACCTGGTGGTAGGTCTTATTCCCTGTTCTCCCCAGCTATTCCCAACTATTCGCAACTACTCCGGTTGCGCTCAAGCCGCTGCTCAGGAGTGCCGGTTTACAAAAGTGTTTGTGCCTCTCCCAATGGAATTTCTACGAGCAGCGAAGCAGAATTGTTCCGAACGAAGTTGACTTGATTAGAAACTGGATGCGCTATCAATCCAGCACTCTCAGGAGATAAACCATTGTTAATTAAATCTCGAGCACCTACTTCATCGTTTATTTTTGGATCTAACCATCTTTGCCAATCATCACGAGGTAAAAAAAGCGGCATACGGTGATGGATGCCTGCAAGAAAACCTTCAGCCTCTTTTGTAATTATTGCTGTGGTTCCATTCTCATAAATTCCAGCCATCGCTAATTGTTTTTTATCTTTTCGCTGAATAAAAAATGGTTGCTTGCTTGGGAATTGACCTAATTCGGTAGCCCACTCAAAATATCCAGTTGCTGGAATTAAACAACGGCGAGCGCGGAATGCCGATTTGAATGAAGGCTTTTCATGAACGGATTCACTTCGGGCGTTAATCGTGTTTGCGCCTGTAAATCCACTTTTTGCCCAAGTTGGAATCAATCCCCATTTCATAATCTCTAAGCGCTGTTCAACAATTACATAGATATCTGTAGTCGGCGCAATGTTCCAACTTTGGTTTAATTCGCGCTCTGGCACTCCGACTAAAGCAAATTGCGTTGCAATCTCATCGATACTTGCTGTTGCTGCAAAACGTCCACACATAAGCCAAGCCTACGACTCAGTAGCCGCAGTAATCGCACCAAATACGCAGGTATTGCTGATCCAAACGCTGAAAATCTAGACGCTTTTAAATGGGTATCCTTAGCAGGTGCCAAATACATCGAATGAGCTATGGCTTGCCCCGCAGGCTCGTGAGATGTTAGCCGCGTCTGTAGCAATCCCTAGTTCAAAATCGGTAATGAATCGTGCGTTAGTGCTTGGCGCACTTGCGAGTACACCATCCACTCTTTACCGACCGCTCTACTCGCGCGACAGCTCACTTATGGTTGCCGGATTGCGGGCCATGGGAACTTGGATTGATGAGCAACCAAAATCAATCTCGATCTCCCCACGTCCTTTAGTTGCAGTAAACAAGATTGATGTTGGAAATGCTGGAACTGTAATGCGCTTCTTGCCACCACTAGCGGCTTTAGCCCTTGGTGATATCGCTTTTGACGGAGATGCGCGTTCACATGAACGCCCACTTGCTCCAGTTATCAAAGCGCTCATCGAGTTAGGTGCCGACATTGATCACGGTGGCCGTTTTGGTTTACCACTAACCATTCATGGGTCGGGTTCATTAAAAGGTGGTGAAATTTCAATTGACGCAAGCGCATCAAGTCAATTTGTTTCTGCTCTCTTATTAGCTGCACCACGAATGGATAAAGGTTTAACTGTTAAAAACATTGGACCATCTCTTCCATCTGCACCGCACATTGAAATGACTGTTGCAATGTTGCGCGAACGCGGCATAAAAGTTGATAACTCAGAAAAAAATCTGTGGAAAGTATCTCCAGGAGAAATATTTGCAGTAAAAAGCATTATTGAACCAGATTTATCAAATGCTGCTCCATTTATGGTTGCAGCGATGATTGCTGGTGGATCTGTAACAATTTTGGATTGGCCAACTAAAACAACTCAGCCAGGTGACCAACTCCGTGGGATTTTCACACAGATGGGCGCTAATCTAGAGTTTTCAAATGGTGGTTTAACTGTTACTGGTTCAGGTTATATAAATGGAATTGATATTGATTTAAATGAAGTTGGTGAATTGACTCCGTCTATTGCAGCCCTTGCTGCCTTGGCTTCATCTCCTTCACATCTACGTGGTATTGGACACCTACGACTACATGAAACTGATCGCCTTAACGCTTTAGCTTCCGAAATAAATGGATTGGGCGGAGATGTAATAGCCCATGCTGATTCACTTGAAATCAAACCGCGCAAATTGCACGGCGGAACATTCCACACTTATGAGGATCATCGCCTTGCAACAGCTGGAGCAATAATTGGATTAGCGGTTAAAGATGTTTATGTTGAAAATATTGAAACAACAAAGAAAACCATTCCAGATTTCACTTCATTGTGGACAAGTATTCTTGAAACAAGCAATTAATTGGTGATTATTTAATGGCAAACGTGGGCAGAGGTCGTATCGATAAACTCGATGAAGATGATGTTCGGATTAGACCCTCTAGATCTACTCGCCCACGTACAAAAGATCGTCCAACTCATGCGGCTGCAATAAGAGCCCAAGTTATAACAGTTGATCGAGGGCGGGTTACTTGTATTGATGAAAATGGCGCTCAGATAGATGCCATGAAAGCCCGTGAACTAGGTAGAAGATCTATTGCTGTTGGAGATTGGGTTGGAGTGATTGGTGATTCAGAATCACTTGCTCGAGTAGTTCGAATAGAAACCCGAAAAAATGCATTAAGACGTTCAGTTGAGGATGGATCTGAGCGAACAATTGTGGCAAATGTTGATTACCTAATTATTGTTTCCGCTTCAGCTAGCCCAGACCCTCGCACCGGATTTATTGACCGTGCACTTGTTGCTGCTTACACCGAAGATATTCAACCAATTATTGTGATGACTAAAAGTGATTTA
>SYCR01000021.1:0-10416 GCA_005786885.1 Actinomycetota bacterium
ACAAATTTTCTGTTGCCACTCTCCCCCGGCCAATCCATTAGCATTCCATCAAAACTAGAAGGTAAATCAAATTTTGAAAGAGTGATCTCAGATTCAAGATAAACAAATAGCAAATCACTGAATTGAAACACTTTAAAAAAGTGAACTCTCATGACAGCAAGTTGATTATCAATATGGGCTTTTTTCTCCTGCAATGAATCAGCAAAATGTTCTACAGAACCTTCCTTGATTTTTGCCTTAAATTGATGCCGGATAATATTTGCCATTAAAGATCAGCAAACCCGATGAACTTTGGTTTGTTGGCATTTAGCGTCATTTTTATTCTCAATTTAGCTGACGAGTTAGCAGGTAATTCGACAGCAAAAGAATTCTTGTTCACCTCGGTGGTGACACTGACTTCGTGAAGTTCTGGCGATCCATATGCGCGTCTGGATCCAGGATAAATGAGCAGTGCTGATTTGTCGCCGGTATAAATGGCTTGCTCATATCCATCGACAAAGCGATCGCCATGCTTTGGATCGGTACTTTCCGATTGCTGAGTCACCGATTCAAATTGATGCTCACCAAAAGCTCCAGCAAGAAGGATCACCCTGCGAGTCTGAGTGATGCTGGTATTTACCAATTCAACCCAAGTTTCATCCTTAGTTATTTTGGTTACCAATGCCGCAACTTCATTCGGTAAGCCGATCCGACCAGCATCTGCATCAAAATATCTAAGACGTGCTACCTGTAACCCGCCGTTATAAAGAACTTGTGGTGCACCCAAAGTTAACTGAGTCAAGATTTCAGTAACAATTGGTTGCACCTCTTGCCAGAAATGAATGTTGACTCCACCAGGTCCACTGATTACTTCGGTCTCCATTAATCGCATTCTGCGAGCCACTTGACCTAAAGCCATTGCTAAAGCAGTGGTTGGATAATTCTCATTTTTTCCGTGCAGGTACAAGAACCAAGGTGCCTCATGGCCGGCTTCTTCTTTGTTTCGAGTTGGTGACAAGTAAGTACCAAATGGAGCGATGCCCTCAATTAATTCCTCCATAAATTTGGTGTCCTCATCACTCATAGATAAGTACCAAAGCCACATTGGAAGACTCATAATCATTGGCGAATAATCAAACCAACCATCTTTTCCATAACGATAAGGAACAAGCACGACAGGCTTATCAACTGGAACGCCAAATCTTTCAGTTCCGGCTTGCAAACTACTTTCAGTTTCAATAATTGTGCCAACGCGTCCAAGAGATTTAACTTTTTGGAGCACTGTTCTGGTTAGCTGCAATACGCTCTTATCTCCTGATACTAAAATTGCATTTAAAGCTGCGACCAAGGTTGCATGAGAAACACTGTAAAAACCATGTGGCCAGGTCCATCCGTAATGTCCACCAAACCATCGACCATCATGCAAGCCGCCAACTTCACCGTTGGGGGCTACGTTGTCAGGCACAATTCCATCATTTGCTTTTGCGCGATCAACCCAGCCTTGAATGTATTTATTGATCCAATCAGCTGAACTTTGCTCATTGTCATAAAGCCATTGGTTAGCAATCAGCGAAGTAACTGCGAGATTTACGGCTACATCTCCGTAGCCTAGAACGCGTTCCATTTCGGAAGCCATGAGCATAGATTTTTCTTTAACTGCCAAATCGTCCCACTCATTAATTCCCTCTACGTAGTGCAGGGGCAATCCATATGGCTTCATAACAGAATTAATGTCGCCTGCAGGATATCCATCCTGGTTTTCCTGACCCAGCCCTGGTCGCAAACCGTCGGATCCGTTATGTGGGGCAGGAATAATGTTTTTGTCTGCAACATAATTTGGTGAGTTTTTGCCAGCATATAGATCTGCGAATTGCTTAGCTAATTTCTTAAACTCTTGATCTTTGGGATCGGCAGCACAAATTCCATAAAAAAAGATCATTGATTCACCTTGGTGGAACCAGTCATATCCACGTTCATATTGATCTTTAACTAAACCAAGCTTAGTTAATTGCTCTGTTACGCCTTTCCAAGATTTTTTTGCAGCACTCAAGATTTCTTCGCTACCGCCAAGCATGTAAAGCGCTGGCCAGTTAAAAAACGCCTCGTAAAAATCATCTGCCCCATCACGAGAATGGTCCATGCTTTGATTGAAAATCAACGACCCATCTGGGTTGCAAAACTTTTCGTCAAAAACTCTCCAGCCTTGATCCATAACTTCAAATAAGCGCCTTTGCAATACCGCCCATTCAGGCATTGTTCGCAGGTAAGTGTGGTCGCGCAAGATTGGGTTTGCGTAGTTGCTGATCTTCCCAAAATTCTTACCTGTCATGACATACCTTTCATTTATTTAAAATTACTGAGTTTTAGGAGTTCCCTAAATTCCGTATGCATTTATTGCGTTTTTGCTCCAGAACTTTTCCTTTTCGCTTTCGCTCAAATCTGATACCAAATAATCTGCCAAATTTGCTACCTGTTCATATGATGCTGCCAATTTACAAACTGGCCAATCTGATCCGTACATTATTCGATCTATACCGAATAAATTTAGGACAACATCAAAGTATCTTTTGAAATCCTCATTTTTCCAGGCTTGCCAATTTGCTTCAGTTACCATTCCGGAAACTTTGCATGAGACATTCTGATTTATAGCTAAATCTTCAATAAGTTTGGACCACTCTCTTAATTCTCCATTATCTCCTTTAGCAATATTAGGTTTTCCGATGTGATCTAAAATGAAGGTTGTATCTGGGCATTGTTTTACTAATTTTGCACTTGCCGCCAAATGAGGTGGATCTACCAGCAAATCAAAAGTTAGCCCCTCTTGCACCAACTGAGCCACATTTTTTATAACTTGTTCACTGATAAGCCATTCCGTGTCAGTTCTTCCTTGCGCACCATCACGAATGCCTACTAGTTTTTTTGCTCCCGGTAAATCCAAATAAGTTTCAAGTTTTGCGAAGCAATCAGATTTACTTGTATCAATCCATGCAACAACTCCGACTATCGACTCATGATTTTCGGCAACATTGAAAAATTCTTTCATTTCCTCATAATCGGAAAGCGTTTGCACAAGTATTGATTTATCAATCTTGGCTGAAGCTCGCTCAGCGTAAAAATCATCCATTGAGAAAGTACGATTTATTGTTGCAAGTGCATCACCTGCCAGCCACCCTCGTGGAGCAATCTCTAAATCCCATAAATGATGATGAGAATCTACCCGCATAAATATCCACCTATTCGGAAGTGCGCTATTTCGATAACTTCTCTAATTTTATAAAGAAAAGTTATGCAAATGTTAATCCTGCTCCTTGCCTACTACTAACTGATCCTATACGGTTTTACTGATGATTTACTAGGAAAATGTGTAATCTCTGCCAGGCAACTATTGGGAAGGCACTAAATTGAACACGCTAATTCAAGAGAACTATCCAGATGTAAAAATCAAGTCAGTTAAGAATATTTTGCTCTCTCGTTTACACGATACGGATAAAGCCTGGGGCACTCACGTAATTCGTGCAGTTAAAGCTGACGTTTACATGGTGGTTGTTGAAACCGATCAAGGACAGATTGGTTATGGGGAAGTTTGTTCCTATGGTGGTCCCCCAATTATTAAATCTTGGATTGATTGGTTTTCGCGGATCATGGTCGGCCGTTCACTTTCGGAAGCATGGCGCGTAGCGCGCCCGCGTGGAGTTAATTGGGCACATGATGGCGCTGTAGCTGGCCTTGATTGTGCATTCTGGGACATTCTTGGTCAGATAACTGGAAAAACTGTTGCCGTTTTGCTTGGCGCAGATCCAAAAGTAACTGAGGTCGACGCATATGCATCTGGTGGAGTTAATTATGACTGGAGTATCAATCCCGATCAATTAATTGATGAAGTTGTTGGCTATAAAAATCTTGGGTACACCACCTCAAAGATTCGCATGGGAACCCAATGGGCTTTTGATGCGGTAACTCCTGAGCGCTTTATTAAGCACATGAAAAAACTTCGTGATGCCGTAGGTCCAGATTTTCGTCTAGCAGTAGATGGAAATGCTCGCTTAAGCCTTGAAGAAGCATTAAAAGTTGCTAAAGGTCTAAATGATCTCGGCTTTATTTGGTTTGAAGATGCGATTGCAATTACCAATATTGACGGCTTTAAAGAGTTGCAGAAAGTTGCTCCAGACCTAACCATCAGTGGTGGCGAAGTGATGCAATCACTCGATCAATACCGTCCATATTTTGAGCAAGGTGCTCTGCAGATGTTGCACCCTGATGCAGGCTGGATGGGTATTACTGAAATGAAAGCTGTTATGGAAATGGCTGCTACTTATGGCATTTCATGTGATCCACATGGATGGCACAACGGAGCTATGGCGATTATGCATGCGCACATCATGGCCGGTGCACCGCTTTACGGTCAGGTTGAAGTTAACTTTGCTCAAGGTCCACTACGAGATGCAATTTTGGCTGATGGACTTCCAACTGCGAAAGGAAAGCTTGCTGTGCCGCAAGTTCCTGGCTTTGGAATCAAATTAGCTGACAACCTCGAAGAGAAGTACCCTTATTTAGATTTCAATTATCATGCAGAAATCATGCACCCAATCGCAGAAGTAAAGCCAGCTGCACGTAACTGGATGTAAGTAAACCCAACCAACAGAAAGGTGCAGTAAATGGCCAAGCCAAAGCTTTTTGATGACAACATAAAGATTGAGAAACCTAAGGGGCTGAAATTGCCAATTACTGGCAATGGATTCACTCGTGCTCCTGAAGAGATGATCAAACGCCTAGAAGTAGTTAGTACAGCAACTGCTTCTGCACTTATGTATATGCTCGGAATTAGATATACCTTCATTACAGGCCCTCGCCCGTTAAAGACAGGCCAGCATGCAGTAGGTAGCGCTCTCACAATGCAATTTATGCCACAACGTGAAGATATCGCGTCAGGAAAAGTTCAAGAAGAGGGCGAAAATACCTCAGCACTTTGGGCCGTACTTGATGATGTTCAAAAAAATGATTTCCTAATGATCCAGGCCTATGGAGATAAGCACACTGGATGTCTTGGCGAGATGTTAGTAACTTCATTTGCTGGTCGTGGTGGAGTCGGAATTGTTGTAGATGGATATATCCGTGACTGGCCACGTATTCAGAAAATGAAAATTCCACTTTGGACATTGGGTGCAACTCCAAACTTCGCTTCACAAGGCCCCCTATATCCATGGGCACATGCTGTGCCGATTGCTGTAGGTGGAGTCCTCGTAATGCCGGGAGACATCATCATTGCAGATGATGATGGAGCAGTGGTTGTACCTATAAATGTAGCCGAGATTATTCTTGATGTAGCTGAACGTTATGAAGGAAGTGAAGAGTTCAGCAGAGCTCGTCTGGCTGAAGGTGGAGCACTTCGCAAGTACTACCCACTAAACGAAGAAGGTTTAGCTGAGTTAGAAGAGTGGAAGCAGAAGAACGCTAAAAAGTAATTCTGTTTTAAAACTAGAGGGAGCTAAATAAAATTAGCTCCCTCTAGTGCTTTCCAACACTCTTCTGGAATTTCCAAATTGAAATCCTTCATATTTGCATCAAGTTCAGCAACAGATCTTGCCCCTGTTAACACAGTAGTTATAGCTGGATGGCGCAACGGGAATTGGATTGCCGCCGCAGTTAATGGGACACTCCAGTTACTTAAAAGTTCCTTCATTGCAATTGCTCGCTCAATTAATTCAACTGGCGCTGCCGAATAATTGTAAGTTGTACCAATAACCGGATTTGCCAAAATTCCAGAATTAAAGACTCCCCCAATAACGATAGAAACATCATTTTTTAGTGCGGCTGGTAATAACTCTTTTGCTGCACTCTGATCTAACAATGTGTATCTACCCGCGATTAATACCGCATTAATGTCGGTTTCATTTACAAATCTTGTCGGAATTTCATTTTGATTCATTCCTACGCCAATTGCACTAACGATCCCCTCGTCGCGCATCTTGGCAAGTTCTGGGTATCCCTCTTTAATTGCCGCATCTGCAAAATCATCAGGGTCATGAATATAAGCAATGTCCACTTTAGGGAGTTGTAAACGCTCAAGACTTTCTTCCATAGATTGCCGAATTCCACTTGGCGTGTAATTAAAGGTTGCTTCAATTACCTCACCCTTGTCATCTTTTATTAGTAAGCGACCAACTTTGGAAGAGATAGTTACTAGTTTAGCCCGAGATGAGCCGAGACCCAGTCCAAGACGAGTTTCTGCTAACCCACTGCCATAAACTGGTGCGGTATCAAAATACTTAATTCCCTTAGCAAGCGCATCTTCAACAACAGCAAGTGCTGCGCTTTCCTCCACATCGGTATAAAGCCCACCCAGTGGAGCGGTGCCTAAACCTAAGCGAGTTACAGATAGATTTGTACGAGCTATGTTACGAATCTCTAGATGTTTATTCATTTTCAACCTTTACTCTTAGCCTAGATTAACTTTTAACCGAACCAGCGAGCATTCCCCGACTCAAAAATCTTTGCGCGAACATAAAGAGATAAATTGTAGGTGTGATCAAAATTAGGGCTGAAAGCGCAATCTCAGATCTAAAAATTGGCAGGAGCGTTGGTTCGCATCCGCAAAATGCCTTAACATTGGTAAATAGAACAACTAAGCCTGACGAAAATGGATGTTTTTCTCCAGAGAGAATAAATACTTGCGGCAAGAAAAAGCTATTCCATGCACCCAAAAATGAGAAGAAGGCGACAATTCCAGCCAAACTCTTGGACACGGGTAATGCTACTTTTCGAAAAATTTTAAAGTAGCCACATCCGTCGATTTTAGCTGCTTCATATAATTCTCTTGGGATAACTGTAGAAAAGTGAATATATGACAAAAAAACCCCAAATGGATATAGCGAACTCGCTAAAATTAACCCAAGTTCAGTATCTGTAAGACGCAACTTATCAACCCAGACAAATAAGGGCAGTACTAATGCAACACCAGGAAGCATCATTGCGATCATTGTGGAAACCAAAATCTGTCGCTTAAATCTAAAATTCTTAACCCCGAGGGCAAATCCGCCTAATAGGCTCATGGTCGTGCTTAATGAAACTATCGCTATGGTGTACCAAAAGCTATTTTCCATCCATCTAATTATTACTCCATTGTCATATTCCATGAGGTTGAGCCAGCGCGTCAAATAACTTTCAATTGAACCAAATTTAAGGGGAGCCAAAGTTATCAGCTGAACTCGATCTTTACTGGGGGCGATTGTCATCCAAAGTACAGGGATAAGTAGTACGACTGCTATAAATACTAAAATAAAATTTGCTAAATACTTAACTGGTGAAAGAGGTTTAGGTCGTGAGGCTGTCGAAATTGGAAAATTTCCATCACTCAATAATTTACTCATTTTTCTACTCCCTCGCCTTCAAAAAATTTAGACTTGAAGATAAAGATGAGTGCGGCAGATAATGAAACAGCTAGTAGCATGAATGAAATTGCAGAGGCGCTGGCGATATCCCCTTCCACAAATGCTATGGAATAACTCAGCTGCATTAGAGACCAATTAGCTGAAAATCCGATTTGCTGATTAACTATAAATGGTTCAGCAAATAACTGAACTGATGCAGTTATGACCAAAACCACCATATAGACAACATTTTTCTTAATTAAAGGCAATTTAATTTTTGTGGCTAGTTGGAAGTTACCACAGCCATCGATTTTGGCAGCTTCAATTACTTCCTCAGATATTTCTTGCAAACCTCCAAATTGAACAACAATCCATGCTCCAGCATTAGAAACTACCGCCATCATGGCAAAGATAAAAACTAAACTAGATGATTGAAAAACTTGAGTAGACTTTTCAATTCCAAAAAAATTCAACACACGCCTAAACGGCCCAATTATTGGCTCAAGCGCCATGTACCAAGCAAGCACACCTGCAGCTCCAACATAACATCCCGGTATCAAGTAAGCTAGACGAACGTATTGGTGCCATTTAGCCCGAAATGAATCAAGTAATAAAGAAAGTACAAGTACCACGGCGGTCATTATCGGTGCTGAAATTAATACGTACAAAAATGTGTTTTTAAGTGAAGTGAGAAATCTATAGTCCGTCAAAACTAATAAGTAATTTTTGAATCCGCCAGCTTCATTTCGCATCGTAGGACCAACTGATTCTTTCAACGCCATCCAGATTGGGACCACGGCAAACATCACTAAAAACACTAAATATGGTGCCAGCATCACCCAAACTGCTGCTGATGAATCTCGCTTCTTGCTAACCATCAGCGCCCCAATTTCTTAGTGCTGCGATTAACTCTTTACTGACCCTGCAAGCATTCCGCGACTTAAGAATCTTTGCGAGAAGAGGAAGAGCAAAATAATTGGCAAAGTAATAACCATGGCCGAAAGCGCAATTTCAGAACGCTCAATCGGCAAGATCGCTGAAGAGTTACCTGAGAAAGCGGGAGTATTAGTGAAGAGCAGTGTTAGTCCGGATGAAAGCGGATGCTTCTCCCCGGAGAGGATAAATACCTGTGGAAGGAAGAAGTTGTTCCATGCTCCTACGAAGGAGAAGAAGGCGACAATACCAACCAGGCTTTTAGAAACTGGGAGCGCCACTTTGCGGAAAATTTTAAAGTAACCACATCCATCAATTTTTGCAGCCTCATACAACTCTTTAGGAATTACAGTCGAGAAATGGATGTAAGAAAGAAACACTCCAAATGGGTAAAGAGAGCTGGCCAGAATTAATCCGAGCTCAGTGTCAGTTAAACCTAATCTATTTACCCAAATAAACATCGGCATAACCAAAGCAATTCCTGGAATGATCATTGCGATCATCACTAACATCAAAATTTGTCGCTTAAATTTAATGTTTGTGGCTGCGAGTGCGAAGCCACCCAAGAGACTCATTAAGGTACTTAATAGAACAATTGAAATTGTGTACCAAAAACTGTTTTCAATCCATCTGATCAGTACTTCGTTGTCGTACTGCAAGAGATTTCGCCAACGTGTCAAATAACTCCCAATTGAGCCAAACTCAAGCGGAGAAAGTGAAACAAGTTCAGCACGATCTTTACTTGGAGCAATTGTCATCCAAAGCGCAGGTACTAAAACAACAATCGCAATAAACAATAAAGTAAAATTCGTGGCTAGTTTTCCAAACGAGAAAGCTTTTTTGGATGGCGACTTATCAGAAACCTTTACCTTGGTATTGACTGTGCTTGTCATTTGGTTTCATCCCCAGTCTCAAAGAATTTGGTTTTAAAGATTAATACCAGAGCGGCGATTAAACAGATGATCAAAAGCATCACAGAAACAGCCGAAGCTCCAGCGAAATCCCCTTCGGTAAATGCAAGAGAGTAACTGAGTTGGTTCAATGACCAATTCTCAGCAACACCTCTAAAAATTGCTGATGTAACAATATAAGGTTCAGCAAAAATCTGAACTGATGCAGCAACAACCAATACCACCATGTAAACAACATTTTTCTTGATCAACGGTAATTTAATCTTTGTAGCAAGTTGGAAATTACCGCAACCATCGATTTTTGCTGCCTCAATCACTTCATCTGAAATCTCTTGCAGACCACCAAACTGAACTACGATCCAACCGCCAGCATTTGCAACAACTGCCATCATGGCAAAAACAATTGGCAAGTAGGTCGGGTTAAATATTTGACCTTGACTTTCAATTCCAAAAAAATTTAAAACGTTTCTAAATGGGCCAATAATTGGCTCAAGTGCGGCGTACCAAACGAGAACGCCAGCGGCTCCTACGTAACAACCAGGGATAAGATAAGCAAGGCGAATAGATTGATGCCATTTGGCACGGTAGGTGTCTAGTAATAGCGCAAGCCCAAGTACGACCACAGTCATAACTGGCGCGGAGATCACCATAAAAATTGCAGTATTTTTAGCCGCTGAGGTAAAACGAAAATCATTTAATACGACCCAATAATTTTTAATCCCACCAGCTTCATTTTGCATCGAAGGTCCAAGAGACTCCTTGATTGCCAAAAATATCGGAATGATTGCAAACATCACGAAAAACAGTAGAAATGGCATGAGCATTACCCAGCCAGCAACTGTCGAATCCCGTTTTTTGCTTTTCACTGCTGGTCTCCCTAAATTAATTAATTTTCGATGAGTGGCTCTCGCCACTCATCGAAAATTAAATCGAACTGTATTGCTTAGTACTACTTAGTGCTTACTTCATATCCAGCCTGCGTTGCCGCAGAATCGATGCTTGACATGAACTTCGCAAATGCATCAGCAACAGTTTTTCCTGCTGCAATATCTGCACCTTGTGCATCAACAAATGAGTCGATGTTGAAACGAACTGGAGTTACGTTTGGACGGATCAACAATGAAGAGTCATAGAAGACCTTCGCAGCGTTATCTCCATCAACGTAGTAGCCAGCCTTTGCACGATCTGCAGCCCATAGTTTGGCTGAAGGTGGGAATGCAGGGTAG
>SYCR01000022.1:0-6528 GCA_005786885.1 Actinomycetota bacterium
GCAAATCTTGGACGCACAATCACCTTGCTAGTTGTAGCAACTGCAATTTTGTTAAATGCGACTGGCTTTGAATTAACACTAATTGTTTTAATTTCATTTGGAATTAATAGATTGATTCTTGCAGGTTTATCTGCAAGTTTGCCGCGAGTTGTTACCCGCGAAATTTGGGTTGCCGCTAATGCCTTAACAGTTACCGGAGGAACGATCGCTATTGTTTTAGGTGGCGGAATCGGAATTGGTTTACGGAATCTTTTAGAAACCCAGAATGGTGCTGACCAAGTTGATGCTGCATTGGTGCTTTTTGGGGCCCTTGGTTATTTCATCTCAGCTTTGCTTTCACTGCGGCTTAGAAGAAATGAGCTTGGTCCAACTCAAAGTGAAATTGAAGCCGAAAATAAAAAATGGAGTGATGGCTTCTCACAAATGCGTGATGGCTTTTCTTACTTAAAGAGCAATAGAGATAGCGGTATTGGAATTCTTGCGGTTGCCATTCAAAGGGGCGGTCTAACTGCACTTACTTTGATGGCTCTGATTTTAGAACGAAATGCTTTTAACAATCCCAATGACCCAGATGCCGGATTGAGTGGTTTTGCAACAGCGATCACTATTGCCGGTGTTGGAATTATGTTAGGTGCGATAGTAAGTCCAGCCGCAGTAAGGCGATTTGGTCGGCATAAGTGGATGCGGATAGCGATGTTGATCGCAAGTTTTGGTCCATTAATTTTTGTTTTGTTCCAGAGTGAAGTCGCGATGATCGCAATGGGATTCATTAGTGGATTTGGTGGTCAAGGAGTCAAAGTCACTAATGACGCACTTGTACAAGAAAAAATTTCTGATGATTACCGTGGAAGAGTTTTTGCTGTTTACGATGTAGTTGTTAATGCAGCGATTGTTTCAGGCTCACTAATAGCTGCAATAGTTATGCCTAAGAATGGCTTGGGAGTTACGCTTCCTTTAATTGTTACAACTCTGTACTTGGTTGCTGCAATTTCACTTCGTAAAAATTGGTTTAAGGATTCACCAAAAAAAATTTAATTTACTGATCTAGCTGTTTTCTTTCCACCATTTATTTAGTTCAGTAATAGCGCGTTCACGCCCCAGTGGTCCATGTTCCATGCGCAATTCCAGTAAATATTCATAAGCTTCACCGACTTTTCGGGACGGTTTTAAATTCAAGATTTCCATAATTTCATTGCCATCAAGATCTGGCCGGATTTTGCCCAGTTCCTCTGCTTCGAGAAGTTGTGCAATTCGGGCCTCTAGCTGATCGTATGTAGCGGCAAGCAATTCTGCTTTTCTTGCATTTCTGGTTGTGCAATCGGCCCGGGTCAGTAGATGCAAATGAGTCAATAGTTCACCAGCATCCCTTACAAAACGGCGAACCGCACTATCGGTCCACTCTGCATCTCCGTATCCATGGAACCTAAGATGTAATTCAACTAATTTTGAAACATCTTTAATTGTTTCACGATCAAATTTCAATGCGCGTAATCGTTTGTTGGCCATATGTGAACCAACAATTTCATGATGGTGAAATGAAACTCCACCACCAGGTATTAGCGCTCGAGTTTTTGGTTTTCCGATGTCATGCAAAAGCGCAGCTAGTCGCAAAATTAAATTTGGTCCACCAAGACGCTCTTCTTGATCAATTGCTTGTTCAAGAACTATGAGTGAGTGCTCATACACATCTTTATGGCGGTGGTGTTCATCAATCTCAAGTTGTAGTGCTGGTAGTTCTGGCAAAAATTGTGCGGCTAAACCAGTTTCAACTAACACTGTCAAACCAAGTCGTGGGTTTACGGACATTAAGGTTTTGACAAACTCATCTCTAATTCTTTCTGATGAAATAATTTTTAATCTGTCCGCCATCTCAGTAATTGCAGCACGAACTTCGGGCGCAATTGCAAAATCAAGTTGAGCAGCAAATCGTGCTGCGCGCATCATTCGAAGTGGGTCATCACTAAATGATTGTTCAGGTGTTCCAGGAGTTCGTAATTGTTTCGCGATTAAATCCTGCATTCCATTGTGTGGATCAATGAAAAGATTTTCTTTGCCATCTAATTCCAAAGCCATTGCATTGATGGTAAAATCTCTCCTACTTAAATCACCTTCGAGAGAATCTCCGTACTGCACATCAGGCTTGCGACTATCTTTGTCATAACTTTCGCTGCGATAAGTTGTGATTTCAATGCTTAAACCATTTTTTTGCGCCGCAATCGTTCCGTATTCAATTCCGGTGCTCCAAACAGAATCTGCCCAGCCACTTAATAATTCTTTAGTGATTTCAGGAAGTGCATCTGTGGTGAAATCTAAATCTCCACTGGATTTTTTATCACGGCCTAAAAGCGCATCCCGCACTGGTCCGCCCACTAAAGCAAGGCGATGACCCGCCCCCCGGAATCGATCTGCCAATTGATTTGCCTCAGGCGGGACCTTGATCATTGCGGCCATGGTTTGAGCAGCCGAAGCGTGCGGATCATTTGACATGGGTTGAAGGGTACGCGGGTAGGCTAGGGCTATGTCCCGAACCTCGGGTGAGGACGGGCTAGCGGCGAAAAAAACGCTACCTTCCTCGCCAATTCCTGCCCCGCGCCCGCCAAAATCCCGGCCCGCACCAAAACCTGGACCGGGCAAATCGGTTGCGAAAAAAAATGAGAGTAAAAGCCCTGTTGCTAAGAGGGCAGAGGTAAAGGCTGGTGATTTAAAGTCGAAGAAATCTGCACCGAAAAAATCAGCCAAGTTGGACAAAAGTAAAAATCCAAATTCTTCGCGCCGAGTTGAAGAGATTAGTGCCGGTGGTTTAGTTGTTGATTTGAGCGGCGAGCGCGGTTTGCTGATTGGTCGGCACGACAAGCGTGGTCGCACACTTTGGTCACTTCCAAAAGGCCATATTGAAGTTGGCGAAACTCCTGAAGCTGCCGCTCTGCGAGAAGTTGAAGAAGAGACCGGAATTGTTAGCAAAATTACTCGATCGCTAGGTGTTATTGATTTTTGGTTTATGGCGGATGGAAAACGAATTCATAAAACGGTCCACCATTTTCTTTTTTCTGAAATTCGCGGGGATCTCACTCCACAGATTAGCGAAGTTGATGTAGTGGATTGGTTTCCGCTTGATGAAATCGCTACTCGTCTTGCATACCCGGATGAGCGCAAATTAATCGCGCGCTCCGGAGATCTTCGAAAACCATGAAGCGCATTTCGATTGTCTTGACATTAGTAATTGGGTCAATCGGATTTCTGTTTTTTACACCAGTGGCTAGCTTCTCTGGTTTCTCTGGTTTTTCAAGTATAAGTGCCACAGACAACAAGTCGCTGGTAATCATCAGTGGACCCACTCATCGCGAAATGAGTGGGAAATTTTTAGATGACTCACTAATTGAAGATTTAAGTTTTGGTGGCAAATTAGCCGCACTACTCAAGCCGAGCACAAAGAAACGTACTTGGCTGATAGATCCATCTTTGATTGAAGAGATTATCGACATGAGTGACGGGTACACAGTTTTGCCGAAAATCGAAGGAACTGGCGAAGAAATTGCAACTCAATTTCTGGTCGATTTAAAATATGCCATAGGGGATGACCCCGTTTATGCCCTTCCGTATGGCTCGCCGAAGATTTTGACGCGAAAAAAAATATCTGATGTTGAATTTTCGCAATTGCAAAGTGTTAGTTCCGTCCGATTAGCCCGTGCACTTGATAGAGCGGTTACAGCAGGAGCACCTCCCAATTGGAGTGAAACTCCTCGACCTTTGAGTTCAATGAACATCTCCGAGTTTAGGACTTTGCGTAAACAATTGGCCTTACTCTCGCAACTTAGTAACGATCTCGTAATTAGCGAAATTGCAATCCGACTAAATACACTTTTAAATCCAGAACTCGATAAAAAAACTTCGCAGTCTCTGGTTATTTCGTTTACAAGTGCGGTAAATGGTCTTGCTGAAAAAGTTCGAGTGCTTCCTGGGCGCTACACCCTAACTTCTCGTGAAGAAAAATTGCCAGTAACAATTGTCAATGAATTCAATGCTCCTGCCCAAGTTGTTCTCACATTAAAGGCGAATAATTCTCGAATTCTTTCCATCGCAGACCGTGCTCTCTATTTGCAACCAAATTCACGAACCCAAGTTTTAGTACCAGTTAAAGCGATTGCGAGCGGAAAAGTTGAATTGCTCGCCCAACTTGAAACATTACGCGGTAACAAACACCAAGGAATCTCTACGCTTGCAGTCACCATTGCAGTGATCGGCCCAATTGTTGGTTGGGTTATGGCAATTGCCGGCACCATATTAATTGGTGCGGCAGGCACGCGAATATTTCGCCGGCTTCGCAAGGCAAGGGCAACAGCTAGTTTGGGTGACGTATGAGCAATGAGCCAGATTTCATAAGATCTTCTGCAGTTATGGCCGCGGGAACACTTTTCTCACGGCTTACCGGACTTTTGCGAAGTTTATTACTAGTTGCTGCACTTGGTACTTCTATTTTTGCTGACACATTTAACGTGGCAAATACTCTGCCTACAGTCCTTTACATTTTATTAGCAGGTGGTGCGTTAAATTCAGTCTTCGTACCTCAATTAGTTCGGGCTATGAAGGATGACCCCGATGGGGGAGAAGCTTTTACATCTCGTTTATTAACAATCGTAACTTTAATTTTGACTGTAATTACTGCGCTTTCAGTGATTTTTTCTCCCTTATTAGTTCGTATTTACGCTCCTAAATTCGCTAATCAAGGAATTGAAACTGAATTTTCATTGACAGTTACTTTTATGCGCTACTGCTTGCCACAAATTCTCATGATGGGAATTTTTGTAATGTGGAGTCAAGTTGGAAACGCTAGAGGAAAATTTGGACCGATGATGTGGGCTCCAGTTGCAAATAACTTAGTTGTTATCGCGGTTCTAATCATTTTTCTAGTGATCGCTCCTGATGTAACTGCTGAAACAATTACACCGGCCCAAGTTGCATTGCTTGGCTTAGGTACTTCACTTGGTTTTGTGATTCAAGCTGCTCTACTTTTTCCAGTAGTTGCTAAATCAGGTTTAAATCTTCGTCCTCGCTTTGATTGGAAAGATTCAAATCTGACTAAGTCCTTCAAGCTGGGTGCCTGGACTTTACTTTTTGTTTTTATAAATCAAATCGGATACCTAGTAGTTGTGAATGTAGCAACTGCAGCTTCAGCCGCTGCAAAAATCGCTGGAATAACAACTGGTGTTGGTTTCACTCCATATAGCTATGCCTATTTTGTATTTATCCTTCCGCATTCGATCATCACAGTTTCAGTCATCACTGCATTACTTCCGCGCATCTCGCGAATGGCTGCGAATAATGAAAAAACTAAAGTTCGTAATGAATTAGAAAGATCTCTTACAAATGTTGCTGTTGCAACAGTACCCAGTGCTATTGCCTTTTTATTTTTTGGCACAGCAATAGCAACTTTGCTTTTCTCTGGGAGCACTCGCGCTGACTCAGCCCAAATTGGATTAGTTTTGGCTGCCTTTTCACTTGGATTAGTTCCATACAGTGCACACTTACTTTTGTTACGTGGATTTTATGCTTTCGAGGACACTCGTACCCCAGTCTTAATAAATTTAGCAAGTACTGCTTTGTCTATAATTCTTTGTTTAATTTCTGGAGAATTTCTGCCACTCAAATGGGTAACAGTTGGATTGGCGATTGCACTTGGTTTAGGAAACCTGCTTGGGACGTTGATAACTTTAAAGTCACTCGGAAAAAATGTAGGTGCTTTTGACTATATTGGATTGTTAAAGTCACACCTTCGCTTAACTTTTGTCGCACTTTTAGCGGGAGCGCCCGCTCTCGGCCTTTATTTACTAATGGAACAAATATTTGGTACGGAATTAATCGTTATCGGTTTGACTTTGGCAATTGCCAGTTCCGTGATGGGTGCTTTGTACCTGCTCTTTGGCTCTCTTTTCAAAGTGAATGAGATTAATTCACTTAGAATTCAAATAGTTCGGCGCTTGGGGCGAAAATAGGGAATATCTGATTAATTGGAATATTCCAGAATAGTATTAGCGTTATCTGTAGTAGAGAAAGCGATGCGATTAAATTGCGAGAACTAGTAATTGTAGGTTCGGGTCCAGCCGGGTACACGGCAGCCATTTATGCAGCACGGGCGCAATTAAATCCAGTGATTTATGAGGGCTCTGTGACCGCCGGTGGTGCGTTGATGAACACTACTGAGGTAGAAAACTTTCCAGGATTTGCTGAAGGCATAATGGGTCCAGATCTAATGGATGCAATGCGAAAGCAGGCTTTACGTTTTGAAGCCGAGTTGATTACAGATGACATTGTTGAAATGGATTTGAAATCTAAAGTAAAAGTGCTGATTGATGGAACTGGCCGAAAAGTTGAAGCTAAAGCAGTAGTTTTAGCGATGGGTTCGGCTTATCGTGAAATTGGATTAACAAATGAAAAACGATTGTCAGGTCGTGGTGTTTCTTGGTGTGCGACTTGTGATGGATTTTTCTTCCGCAATCAAAATATTGCAGTTGTGGGTGGTGGAGATTCAGC
>SYCR01000023.1:0-42025 GCA_005786885.1 Actinomycetota bacterium
GATTCCAACGACGGGTTTGATGTCCAAAATGGACTCCGCTGTCGAGGAGTTCTCTCATGGTGACAACCGACATGGTTGCGCACTCCTTTCGCACAACTCAAAGTTGTGCTCTCGGTTTACGGTAAGTGGCAATTTGCCGGACTTACCCCTGGTGGCTGGTCATCTGCTGCACTCAACTCACTGCTTTTGGCGGTGGGATTTAATGCAGACCGAGTAGATGAAGTTCAACCACGCGAAGTCACTTAATTGCTTAAGTGCTGAACCGAATCCTACCTGACCCACAGGACCCTAATTTCCCCACGTTTTCCCTGTTCAGCGTCTTAATCTGGGGCTTTTTGGCAGAGTCTCCCCATATGAAAAATACGAAGCCGGTGAGAATCTGTCTCGCGCTACTGCTTGCCTTACTTCCGACTACTTCCGCAGAGGCCACTCCAAATAACGAACGGTGGGTTGGTCCACTCGCTGGCAAATTGATTGTGGTGCGCACCTTTGATGGAGCCGCCTATCGTGCAAATCATTACGGTCGCGCTCATCGTGGAGTTGATCTCTTATCTGAAGTCGGTGCACCAGTATTCGCGCCGACAGATGGCGTTGTGGCATATGTCGGCGTGATTAATTTAATTCCGATAGTTGTGATTGCGCATGCAAATCATGGGACTACTGAAAAAGGATTAAGAACAACTTATCTCCCAGTTGAAAGCGAACTAATGATTGGCGAACTTGTCCGCAAGGCGGATCCAATTGGCAATATTGCATCCCAATCACATCTTTTGGGCAAAACCGTTTTACATTGGGGTGAACGGTTAAATGGTGAATATAAAAATCCTTTGCGCCGGTTAGGCGCCCCTGTAATTTTGCCGCGTTTGTCTTAAACTAAGTAAATGGCTTCTCCATTAATTTCACTAACTTCACTTGAAGAAGTTGTCTCTCGTGCAAAATCATTAATGGATGCAGAGCGCAAAATTGTTGGATTGATTGGAAAACCTGGCGCTGGGAAATCAACTTTGTCGGCACAGTTAATTCAGCAGCTCGGTGATCAAGCCGCAATCTTAAATATGGATGGGTACCACTTAAGCAATTTAGCTCTGCACGAATTGGGTCGCGCAGATCGAAAAGGTGCACCCGATACCTTTGACGCACTTGGGTTTACTGAAATTTTAAAAAGAGTAAAGAATGAAGTTGATAAGAATATTTACTTTCCAGTTTTTGATCGGGCGATTGAAGAATCTATAGCAGCTCAAGGTGTGATTGTGCCTTCAGTTAAATTAGTGATAACTGAAGGAAATTATTTACTGCATAATGGCGATAATTGGAGTGGAGTCAAGAATTTACTTGATGAGAGTTGGTTCATCGAAGTTGATGACAGCCTTCGAATTGAAAGATTAGTTAGTCGCCACCATAAATTTGGTAAAAGTAGAGCGGATGCACTCTCTTGGGCAACAGGCAGTGATGAAAATAATGCAAAAATCGTCGCTCAAACCCGCGCATCCGCAGATCTAATAATTAATTTAAGTTAAGCACGAGGATGTGCTTGTTGGTAAGCGCTTCGCAATCGATCCTCTGAAACGTGTGTGTAAATCTGTGTAGTTGCTAATGAGGCATGACCTAGCAACTCTTGTACTGCGCGTAAATCTGCACCGCGCTCAAGTAGATGAGTAGCAGCGCTATGACGCAAACCGTGCGGACCCATCTTCGGAGATCCGGGTAATGCTTCCAACGCTTTGTAAACAACTTCTCGCACTGTTCGTGGATCAATTCTTTTACCACGTGAACCTAAGAAGAGCGCAGATCCTGAAGTGCTCCCAGTTAAAGCAGGACGAGCTTCCTTAATCCACCTATCAATTGCTAACAACGCAGGTGCGCCAATCGGACAGGTCCGCTCTTTTCTGCCTTTTCCAAAAACTCGCACCGTATTTCGATTTCGATCTATATCTGCCAGATCCATGCCGCATGCTTCAGATACTCGAATGCCTGTTGCATAAAGCAATTCAACTAATGCAATATTTCGAAGTGCCAGTGGGGTTTGTTCTTCTCCGGCAGCCATTTCGAGTGAATCAAAAACTTCCGTGGCTTCGGCAATAGTTAAAACGTGAGGAAGAGTGCGATGGCCTCTTGGAGTAGCTAAGCGATCCCCCACATCGATTTTCAAAATCCCTTTACGTGCGGCCCATGCAGTGAATGTTCTTACTGAAACTGCGCGACGTGAAATTGTGGTTCGAGCCCCACCTTTACTTTGTTGATTTGCTAGCCATGAACGAATTATCGCTAACGTTAAAGCACTTGGTTCGGTAACTTTCATACGCTCTGCATGTTCAGCAAGTGAAGTTAAGTCACCGATGTAAGCCCGAATGGTGTGCTCTGAAAGATTTCGTTGAGAACGCAAATGTTCTTCATACTGCGCAAATAGGCCAGCAAACGCTTCGCTCGCCACATCTGACATATGTAAAGGTTACTCGGGTTTAATCCCTTGTCGTAGTAAGCCATAAGTAACTGCATCTTCTAACGCCATTTCAGAGGCTGCAATAACATTTTCATGAACTCCCAAGGTTGTCCATTCCGCTTTGCCATCACTTGTTTGTACGAGGACTCGGGTTACTGCCCCAGTACCTAGGCGACCTTCCAAAATACGGACTTTGTAATCAGTTAATTCAAGAACGGCAAGTTCTGGGTAAATACTCTCAAGGCCGGTGCGAAGTGCGCGATCGATGGCGTTAACCGGTCCATTACCAGTGCCAGTTGCCTCATAACTTTTACCTCGTGCAGTTATCTTGACTGATGCCCGACTAGTAACAACACCATTTGCGCTTTTATCTACAGTAGTTGACCACTCATCAACTGTGAAGAAATGCAACTTTGCACCAGAAATTTCTGCGCGCAATAAGAGTTCAAATGAAGCATCTGCTGCCTCGAAGGTATAACCCCGTGACTCTAAATCTTTTACGCGATCAACAACGCGACCCAAAACTTCACGGTCTGGACCAACATCTATTCCAAGTTCTTGGCTCTTTAATTCAATTGATGCACGGCCAGCCATGTCAGAAACCAGCATCCGCATATCATTTCCAACTTCTGCTGGATCTGTGTGCTGGTAAAGAGCAGGATCTACTTTAATTGCACTGGCATGCAAGCCAGCCTTGTGTGCAAATGCTGATAGACCAACATATGGCTGACGGGTACTAGGTGCGATATTTGTTACTTCAGCGACCGCGTGTGAAATTCTAAATGCTTCCTTAAGTGAACCTACAGGCAATACTTTTTTGCCAAGCTTTAACTCAAGATTTGCAATTATTGTTACTAAATCTGCATTTCCGGTTCGCTCACCATATCCATTTAAAGTTCCTTGCACGTGGGTTGCACCGGCATTTACTGCTGCAAGAGAGTTTGCAACTGCGCATCCAGCATCGTTGTGGCAATGAATACCAATTCGTGCTGAAGTAACACCGATAATCTCGTTAACTATTTCACTGATCTCATCAGGAAGTGCTCCACCATTTGTGTCGCAAAGAGCCACGACTTCTGCTCCTGCGGCCATCGAAGTTTGGACAACTTCTAATGCGTAAGCCTTATTTGATCGATAACCATCGAAGAAATGTTCTGCGTCTAGAAATACGCGTCTTCCATGATTTTTTAAATGTGCAATTGTGTCGCGAATCATCGCTAAGTTTTCTTGAAGATCTGTTTTTAGAGCCAGGTCTACATGGACATCATGAGATTTTGCAACAAGAGTGACAATCGGTGCTTGCGAATCTAGCAGTGCAGTAACTTGAGCATCATCTCCGGCTTTTACAAGTGGCCGACGAGTGGCGCCAAAAGCTACAAATTGAGCATTTTTAAATTTGATCTCTTTGGCAACACGAACAAAAAATTCAGTATCTTTTGGATTCGCTCCAGGCCAACCACCTTCGATAAATCCGACTCCCAAATCATCAAGGTGCTTAGCAATCGTTAACTTGTCTTGGACAGAAAGATTCAAACCTTCTTGTTGCGCGCCATCGCGCAAAGTTGTGTCATAAAGATGAAAAGCGTTTGAGGTCGGGCTCATTTGATTACTTGGCTCATCCAACCGTGGGTATCGGCTTCCGAACCATGTTGGATTCCTAATAAGCGCTCACGCAATGCCAAAGTTATTGGACCAGGTTGGCCATCGCCGATCTGCCAATTTCCATTTGCACTTTTTGCTTCACCAATTCCAGTTATAACGGCTGCAGTTCCACAAGCAAAAGTTTCAGATATCTCACCACTTGCAGCACCAGATCGCCAATCCTCAACACTGATCATCGCTTCTTCTACTTTATAGCCAAGGTCATCTGCAACAGTTAACAAGGAGTCGCGAGTAATTCCAGGAAGCAACGTGCCAGTAAGTGATGGCGTAACTATGCGGGCATCTTTACCTTTTCCTTTAACAAAGAAAAGGTTCATTCCGCCCATCTCTTCAATCCATTTGCGCTCTACGGCATCAAGCCAAACAACTTGATCACAACCCTCTTTTGCGGCTGCACGTTGAGCTAATAATGAGGCAGCGTAATTTCCTCCGCACTTTGCTTCGCCAGTTCCACCTTTTGATGCACGGACATATTCATTTGAGATCCATACCGAAACTGGCTTTGCTGCATTGAAATACGCAGCTGCTGGTGTGGCAATAATCAAAAAAGTCGCTTTGCTTGATGGACGAACGCCTAAACCAACTTCACTTGCAATCATAAATGGGCGAATGTAGAGCGACTCCCCTGGATTATTAGGAACCCATCCAGCATCAACTTTTACTAACGCTTCAACAGCAGCGACAAAATCTTTAACTGGAAGCTCAGGCAGCGCAATGCGTGCGGCACTGCGCGCAAATCGCTCTGCATTTGCTTCTGGGCGAAATAAAGAGATCGCACCATCTGGTTGGCGATATGCCTTCATGCCTTCAAATATCTCTTGACCGTAATGAAAAACCATTGTTGCTGGATCTAAAGTAAGTGGCGCATAGGCTGTTAAACGTGCGTCATGCCAACCTTTTTCTTCACTCCATTCTGCAATAAACATATTGTCTGTGAAGAACTTTCCAAATCCAGGTTGAGCCACTCGCGCAACACGTTCTGCATCGGTCACCGGATTAGGGTTTGGATTTATCGTGATTTGCATGAGCTCTCCTTTTTTTATCACTATCAGGCAAGTGCTGCAGTGATTGCATCACCAATCTGTGAAGTAGATCGATCCGAGCTTCGAGATTTCAAATCTGCTGCTACGGCTGCTTCTACTTTTGCCCCTGCTTCCGCGTATCCAAGATGATTTAATAACATTGCAACTGAGAGAATCGTCGCTGTTGGATCTGCAATTCCTTTACCTGCAATATCCGGAGCAGTTCCATGAACTGGCTCAAACATTGAAGGAAATGCACCAGTTGGATTGATATTTCCACTTGCTGCTAATCCAATTCCGCCACAGACGGCAGCTGCAATATCAGTCAAGATATCGCCAAATAAGTTGTCAGTGACTACAACATCAAATCTGCCTGGGTTCGAAACAAAAAACATTGAAGCGGCATCAACATGGATGTAATCAGTTGAAATGCCGGGATATTCTTTCGCTACTTCGTTAAATGTCCGAGTCCATAATGAACCAGCACGAACTAAAACGTTATTTTTGTGAACCAAAGTTAATTTCTTGCGATTTCGAGTTCCAGCTAATTCAAACGCATAACGAATGGTGCGCTCTACACCATGGCGAGTATTAAGACTCTCTTCAGTAGCAATTTCCTGAGCAGTACCTTCTGCTAAAACTCCACCTGCTCCTACATAAGGTCCTTGAGTTCCTTCACGCACGACCACAAAGTCAATCTCATCTTTAGTTGAAAGAGGTGATTGAACATTTGGGTATAGGCGAGCAGGACGCAAGTTGATGTAATGATCAAATGCAAACCGAATTTTTAACAAAATTCCACGTTCAAGAATTCCACTAGGCACAGATGGATCTCCAATTGCGCCTAATAAAATCACATCGCATTTCGCAAGATCTGACATCACGCTTTCTGGCAAAACTTCACCAGTGCGATGCCACAATCCTGCTCCAAGATCAAAATTATGACGTTTAAATGAAACGCCAATTTGGGTTCCGATTTTATCTAGGACTTTTAATCCCTCAGCAACAACCTCAGGACCAATCCCGTCGCCACCTATTACACCTAATTTGATCTGTTTCATAGCAACTACACCAACGTCACAAATCTAGCTTTGGCATCAGTTTCTTTTGCAACTTTTGCCAACAAATCTGCAGGAATTGCTGAATCAACTGTGAGCACCATCAACGCTTCGCCACCGCGTTCATCACGAGCAACTTGCATTCCAGCAATGTTGATTTTCAAAGCGCCAAGTGCGTTACCGACTGCACCAACTACGCCTGGTCGGTCGGTGTAGCGCAAGAACAACAAGTTTTCAGCGGTTGCAAGATCAAGATCGTAATTGTCAATCTTGATAATCTTTTCAACACGGCGAATGCCCATCAAAGTACCGCTAATAGAAACTCTGCTTCCATCTGCTAGCGCACCACAAACCTCAACCATGTTGCGATGGTCTGGGCTATCTGTATTTGTTGTGACAGTGGCTGTTAATCCGCGATCACTGGCAAGTCCAGGCGCATTTACATAAGTAACATCATTAACGCCGGTTCCACTTAGGACACCGCGTAAGGCACTGGTTGATAAGACTGAGCAATCCTCTGCTGCAATTTCACCAAAGACGCAAACTTCTACAGATACTGGAGTTTCGCCGGAGATTCCAACTAGAACTTGTGCCAATTTTTCAACTAAAGGAAGAGCAGGTCTTAGTACTTCAGCAATTGCGCCACCTTTTACATTTACAGCGTCAGGAACTAACTCTCCTGCAAGTGCTTTACGAACTGAGACTGCGACTGCAATTCCAGCGCGCTCTTGGGCTTCATCAGTTGACGCACCTAAATGCGGAGTGGCGACAACTTGATCCAATTGAAACAACGGTGAATCAACACATGGTTCAGTAGAAAATACATCTAACCCAGCACCAGCTACACGACCTGATTTAATTGCCTCATAAAGTGCTTCCTCATCAAGTACTCCGCCACGTGCAGCATTGATAATGCGCACAGTTGGTTTAACTTTCTTTAGAGCTTCAACACCGATCAAGTTTGCAGTCTCTTTGGTCTTTGGAAGGTGAATGGTTATGAAATCAGCCTCTGCGAGCAAAGTATCAAGATCAACTAAGCGAACATCCAATTGAGCAGCACGTGCAGGTTGAAGATAAGGATCATAAGCAATCACA
Organism: Actinomycetota bacterium; assembly: GCA_005786885.1. Lineage (GTDB taxonomy): Bacteria > Actinomycetota > Actinomycetes > Nanopelagicales > Nanopelagicaceae > UBA3012. Next base: position 7,278 of record SYCR01000023.1, read on the forward strand.
TTCATCCCAAAAGCTTGCATGCGATGTGCAACTAATTGACCGATTCTTCCAAAACCAACAATGCCCAATGTCTTTTCAAATAATTCAGCTCCGGTGTACTTCGACCGCGCCCATTTACCAACACGAAGTGCGGCATGTGCTGGCGAGATGTGGCGAGCCGAAGCAAGCAAAAGTGCAATTGCAAGTTCTGCTGCTGAGACGATATTTGAAGTTGGTGCATTTACCACCATTACGCCAGCAGCAGTTGAAGCGGGAACATCAACGTTGTCTAATCCCACTCCAGCGCGAGCAATAACTTTTAGGCCTTTTGCAGCGGCGATCGCTTCAGCATCCATTTTTGTCGCTGAGCGAATCAACACTGCATCTACTCCAGCAGCCAGCGCTGGCAACAGCTCTGCACGATTTGCACCGTCACAATTTCGAATCTCGAAATCAGGACCGAGTGCATCAAGAGTTGCCGGACTTAGCTCTTCTGCAATTAATACAACAGGTTTAGCCACGCGCAGCCGAACCTTCACGGTAATCATCAGAGGATTTAACCCATGACATCATCGCGCGAAGTGAACGTCCAACTGCTTCGATTGGATGAACTTCACCCTTAGCGCGAAGAGCCTTGAATTCAGGTGCGCCCGCATCTTGATCTGCGATAAATCTTGCGGCGAATGAACCATTTTGGACATCTTTCAAAACTGCCTTCATATTTTCTTTGACATGTGGGTCAAGTACGCGTGGTCCTGAAACGTAGTCGCCGTATTCAGCGGTGTCAGATACTGACCAACGCTGTTTAGCAATTCCGCCTTCGTACATAAGATCAACAATTAACTTCAACTCGTGTAGACATTCGAAGTATGCAACTTCTGGTTGGTATCCGGCCTCAATCAAAACTTCAAAACCGTATTGAACTAATTGAGAAGCTCCCCCACAAAGTACTGCTTGCTCGCCAAATAAATCAGTTTCACATTCTTCGGTGAAGGTAGTAAGAATTCCACCAGCACGAAGTCCACCAATTGCTTTTCCATATGAAAGTGTTAGTGGCCAAGCATTTCCAGTTGCATCTTGTTCGACGGCAACAATTACTGGAACTCCGCGACCAGCTGAGTATTCACGGCGAACTAAATGTCCTGGACCCTTTGGTGCAACCATGCAAACATCAATATCAGCACCAGGTTTAATGTAACCAAAGCGAATATTAAATCCATGACCAAAGAACAGTGCAGATCCTGGTTTTAGATTTGGTGCAATTGAATCGTTGTAGATGTGGCGCTGCACATGATCTGGTGCAAGCAACATAATTACATCTGCTTCTTTAACCGCATCTGCGACAGTAACAACGCGCAATCCTTCTGCTTCTGCCTTCGCGCGAGATTTTGATCCCTCGGCTAGACCAACTCGCACATCTACGCCACTGTCGCGCAAGCTAAGTGCATGGGCATGGCCCTGTGAGCCGTAACCAATTACCGCAACCTTTCGTCCTTGAATGATGGATAGGTCGGCATCGTCATCGTGATACATAGTTGCCACAGGAGCACTCTCTTTCTAGTTGGATCTGGACTGGGTTTTCCTATATGAATTGGGCTATATCGTACGCCTCATCGCGACTAGCCCGGACTGCGTTAATTCGAGGATTCCGAACGGGTTTAGGTCACTTATGAGGGCTTCGATCTTGGCTGAAGTATCAGTAAGCGAGACGATTGCTGAAGTGGGGGCCATCTCAGCCACTTTTGCTCCATGTTGGGCAACTAGCGCTCGCAACTGTTCTTGATTGCCGGCAGTTACTGAGACTCGCACCAACAAGAGTTCAATCTGTACTGATGAACTTTCATGCATCTCTTCAATTGTAATTACGTTGACTAATTTATCTAATTGCTGAATAACTTGGTCAAGTGCATGACCTTCAACGCTTACTACGATTGTAATGCGCGAAATTTCTGGATCTTGGGTTGGTCCAACACACAAACCTTCAATGTTGTAACCGCGGCGTGAGAAGAGGGCTGAAACGCGAGCCAAAACACCAGAACGGTTTTCAACTAAAACAGAAATTGTGTGTGAAGTGCGTCCGAGTTTCATCAGAGTTCCTGCGAATCCCAGTCGGGCGCAAGTTCGCGCGCAACCATAATTTCGTCATTTGATGTTCCTGCGGCAACCATCGGCCAAACCATTGCATCTCTGAAAACTCCGAAATCAACTACAACTGGTTGATCATTAATTGACATCGCTTTTTCGATTGTCTGATCAACATCTTCAGGACGTTCACAACGTAACCCGATACAACCCATAGCATCTGCCAATTTTGTGAAATCTGGAATCCGCTTTGAATACAGATCAGTATTTGAATAACGTTCGTTATAGAACAGCGTCTGCCATTGGCGAACCATTCCAAGACTTTCATTATTTATAACCGCAACTTTTATTGGAATGTTATTTAGTGCGCAAGTAACTAACTCTTGATTAGTCATTTGGAAACAACCATCGCCATCAATTGCCCACACAGTGGTATCTGGTGCACCAACTTTTGCACCCATCGCTGCTGGGACTGCATAACCCATAGTTCCTAAACCACCTGAATTTAACCAAGTACGTGGTTTCTCATAGGAAATAAATTGTGAAGCCCACATCTGGTGCTGACCTACGCCTGCAGTAAAGATCGTATCTGGACCAGAGATTTTTCCTAATCTTTCAATTACATATTGTGGTGAAAGAGCGCCATCTTTAGGAATGTCGTATCCAAGTGGGAAAGTAGAACGCCATGAATTAACTTGCTTGATCCAAGCAGTGAAATCTGGTCGGGCTTTTGCATATTGAGCCTTTAGTGCAGGCAACAATAAGTTAATGGTTGGTTTCAAGTCGCCAACAATTGCCACATCCGCTTTGCGATTTTTTCCGATTTCAGCTGGGTCAATATCGGCGTGAATAACTTTTGCACCAGGGGCAAATGTTGAAAGCTTTCCAGTAACGCGATCATCAAAACGTGCGCCCAAAGTTATTAATAAATCTGATTTTTGAAGCGCGGTAACTGCAGCAACGGTGCCGTGCATACCCGGCATACCCAAATGCAGTGGATGACTGTCAGGGAAAGCACCACGCGCCATCAAAGTTGTGACAACTGGAATTCCACTGGCTTCGGCGAGTGCAAGTAATTCACGGTTCGCATTTGCCTTTATCACTCCTCCACCAACGTATAAAACTGGTCGAGTGGATTGTGCAATTAAAGCTGCTGCATCATCAACATCACTTTGTTTTGGTTGCGAATGGTCGCGATACCCGGGAAGTGAAATAGAGGTTGGCCATTTAAAAGTAGTTTCGGAAGTTAGTGCATCCTTTGCAATATCTACAAGGACAACTCCAGGGCGACCAGTCGCGGCGATATGAAATGCTTCTGCTATCGCTTGCGGAATATCTGCTGGATTTGTTACTAAGTAATTATGTTTTGTAATTGGCATCGATATTCCGCGAATATCTGCTTCTTGGAATGCATCGGTACCAATTGCACCTGATGGAACTTGGCCAGTAATTGCAACCATCGGAACTGAATCCATCTGTGCATCTGCAATTGGAGTAACTAAATTTGTCGCACCAGGACCTGAGGTCGCTATACAAACCCCGACTCGCCCAGTTGCTTGCGCATAACCGGTTGCCGCATGTCCAGCTCCTTGTTCGTGACGAACCAGAATATGGCGAATACTGCTGTCAAATAGCGGATCGTAAGCTGGCAAAATTGCACCGCCTGGAATGCCAAACATCACATCAACGCCAGCATGCTCCAATGAACGCACGAGGCTAGTTGCCCCATTCATCTTCTTATCGCTCATCGTTCACGCTCCTTTTCTTCACTAACGGCGGTTAGTTCAAAAACTCCCATTTAATGCGAAAACCCTCAGTGTCTGCACTGAGGGGTGGCACACGATCCAAATGATGCTAGATCGCGCGCTGTCCTACCACGAGAATTTTTGACATGGCTTTATTCTCCTCTCTTACCCATATTTTGGTCAACCCCAATTCATGTGGGCTACCTCATTAAAGTGAAAAACTCACCAAACTATTAATCGCAGACCGCACCCTTTGAGGCGCTCCCAACCAATTTTGCGTATTTGGCCAAAACTCCACGTGTGTACCGAATCGGAAGTGGCTTAAATGATTTGGCCCGTTCGGCCAACTCAGCCGGATCGACTAGCAAATCCAGGGTTCGCGCAATGATGTCAATCTTGATGCGATCCCCATCTCTGACCAGTGCAATTGGTCCCCCATCAACCGCTTCTGGGGCAACGTGGCCAACACATAATCCAGTGGTTCCTCCGGAGAAGCGCCCGTCAGTAAGTAAGAGAACGGATTTTCCAAGCCCGGCACCTTTGATTGCGCCAGTAATCATCAACATCTCACGCATTCCAGGTCCACCTTTGGGACCTTCGTAACGGATCACAACTACATCACCGGCTTGAATGGTTCCATCTTCAAGCGCGGTCATCGCGTTTTGTTCGCGATCAAAAACACGTGCTGGGCCTTCAAATACATCAACGCCAATTCCAGCAACTTTTGTTACCGCCCCTTGTGGCGCTAACGAACCGCCAAGAATTGTGATTCCACCGCTTGGCGAAAATGGAGCCTTGGTTGCGTAAAGAACTTCGCCGTCAGCACTTGGTGGTGCAAGATTTTCTAAATTCTCAGCCATTGTTTTACCAGTGACAGTTAAGCAATCACCATGTAGAAGTTTTGCATCAAGAAGTGCACGCAATACGACTGGAATTCCACCAACTTTATCTACATCGCTCATTACAAATTTACCGAATGGTTTTAGATCTCCCAGCAACGGAACTTTAGATCCGACACGATGAAAATCATGGAGTTCCAATTCCACATCTGATTCATGTGCCATCGCTAAAAGATGTAACACTGCATTTGTTGAACCACCCAATGCCATAAGAATCGTTATTGCATTTTCAAAAGATCTCTTGGTCATAATGTCGCGAGCTGTTATTCCTTGACGAATTAATTCAACAACTGCTTCACCAGATTTATGAGAAAAGTTTTCGCGTCGACGATCTACCGCTGGGGGTGCAGCCGATCCTGGTAATGACATTCCAATGGCTTCAGCAATTGATGCCATTGTGTTAGCGGTGTACATACCGCCGCATGCACCTTCACCTGGACAGATAGCCCGCTCAATCCGATCCACTTCATCACGGGTAATTAATCCACGAGCGCACGCACCTACTGCCTCAAATGCGTCGATTAGCGTGACATCTTTTCCGTCAACACTTCCTGGCAAAGTTGTACCTGCGTAAATAAAAACACTTGCCACATCTATACGCGCTGCCGCCATCATCATGCCCGGAAGTGATTTATCACAACCTGCTAATAAAACCATTCCATCAAGTCGCTCTGCTTGCATAACTGTTTCAACGGAGTCGGCAATAACTTCACGGGAAACTAAAGAGAAGTGCATTCCTTCATGACCCATCGAAATTCCATCAGAAACTGAAATGGTTCCAAATTGCATTGGAAAACCACCAGCAGCATGCACACCTTCTTTTGAAGCGGATGCAAGTCGATTTAGCGAAAGATTGCACGGAGTGATTTCATTCCAGGAAGATGCAATTCCAATTTGTGGCTTAACCCAATCATCATCACCCATTCCAACCGCACGTAACATTCCGCGCGCAGGGGCCCGTTCAACTCCGTCGGTCACCATTCCTGATCGTGGCTTCATAGGATTGGCAGGATTATTTGTCGTGTGATCGCTCATGTCGGCAATATTAGAGGCATTGAGCGGGCTACGGCTAACTTCGGCTGATAATATTGGTAGAAGTTTGCATATTCGAGATTAAATTCCGAAAAATCTAACCCACTAAGAGACCCAGAGAGTAGTTAATTTCATGTCATTTACAGAACACCAAAATCAGATTCCAGATCCAACCAGATGGCGCGCCCTTTTTGTCATTGCGATAGCTCAATTGATGGTGGTCCTCGATTCATCCATTGTGAATATTGCCATTCCAAGCGCAAAAATTGATCTAGGAATCACCGATGCAAACCAAAGTTGGGTGGTCACTTCTTACACACTTGCGTTTGGTTCGCTGCTACTCCTTGGTGGACGTATCGCTGATTTTATTGGTCGCAAGAAAAGTTTCATTATTGGGTTACTAGGCTTCGCAGGGGCTTCCGCACTTGGCGGGATTGCGCAATCACAAGAAATTTTGTTTGCATCTCGCGCACTGCAAGGTGCTTTTGGAGCGCTACTAACTCCTTCAGCACTTTCATTGATCAACGTGACATTTACGATTCCGAAAGAACGCGCGCGCGCATTCGGAGTTTATGGAGCAATTTCTGGAGGTGGGGCAGCCATTGGCTTAATTCTTGGAGGTGCTCTAACTGAATTTGCTTCTTGGCGTTGGTGTTTATGGGTAAATGTTCCGATTGCCATTATCGCCGTTTTATTAGCGTTTCCATTTGTTCATGAATCAAAAGCTGGTGGAAAACACTCCTACGACTTACCGGGAACCCTTACCGCAACTCTCGGATTGCTGAGTTTAGTTTACGGATTTACCAAAGCAGCACAAGATGGTTGGGCAACTACATCGACTCTCTACTTCTTTGGAATAGCAATAATTCTCTTAGTTGCATTCTTCTTAATTCAGAAAAATGTCAAGAATCCGCTATTGCCGCTGCGAATTATCACTGAACGAAACCGTGGAGGTTCATACCTTGGCTCGATGATGGTTGGTGCTGGATTATTCTCAATGTTTTTATTCCTCGGACTCTACCTACAAGTAATTTTGGGATATTCCCCATTAAGAACTGGATTTGCATTCCTACCATTCTCAATCGGAATAATTCTTTTCGCTGGCGTCGCAAGTCAATTACTTCCAAGAGTTGGTCCAAAACCATTAATTATTTGGGGGCTGATTCAAGCAACAGTTGGCTTATACCTCTTAACATTTATAACTCCTGAGACAGCCTATACAACTCATGTTCTGCCGTCATTGTTAATCATGAGTACTGGAATGGCTTTAGTCTTTATTCCTATTTCAACCACCGCACTTCATGGAATTGGTGGACGCGATTCAGGAGTAGCAAGTGCGGCACTAAATACCAGTCAGCAAGTTGGTGGATCACTTGGCACTGCTTTGTTAAATACGATCGCTGCAACATCCGCTGCAAATTACTTGATCAATAATCCGGGACTTGGCGATAAAGCCCAAGTTTTCGCTTTGACCCATGGTTACACCGCATCATTTAGAGCAGGTGCTGCGATGTTGATTGTTGCAGCTATTGTGATGATGGTATTCATCAAGATTGGTAAGGAATCACTAGTAGAAAAAGATTAACTCTGCCTTAAGCTAAAAGGCCAAGCAGAAGTTCGCGAACACGGGCTGCATCTGCTTGGCCTTTTGTGTCTTTCATAACTGCGCCAATTAACGCACCTGCCGCTGGAATATTTCCGTCTCTAACTTTTTGAGCTGTTTCAGGTTGGGCTGCGATTGCTCTTTCAATCGCTGCAACCAACTCCCCTTCATCCGATACAACTTTGATTCCTCGCGCTGCAATAACTTCTTTAGGTTTTCCCTCTCCAGCAATAACACCTTCAACTACTTGTCTGGCTAATTTATCTGTTAATTCTCCGGCTGCTACTAACGCAATAATCTCAGCCACATCTTTTGGTGTGATCGGCATTTCAGCAACTTCAACTTCGCTCTCATTTGCAAGTCTGGAAATTTCACCAAGCCACCAAGTTCGCGCTTTAGTCGGATCTGCCCCTTCAGCAACAGTTTCTTCAACAATTCCGACTACTCCCGCGTTGATCATTGCGGCCATCTCTTTATCTGGAACTTGCCAAAGTTGTTGCAATCGAGCGCGGTGAGCGGAAGGTCGTTCCGGAAGTTTGGCTCTTAATTCTTCGATCCACTCTGTCGAAGGTGCAACAGGTAACAAATCTGGTTCAGGAAAGTAGCGATAATCCTCAGCTTGTTCCTTTGATCGACCCGAACGGGTAGTTCCAGAATCTTCCTGAAAATGTCGAGTCTCTTGTACAACGCGCTCACCTGCTTCAAGTCTTTGCGCATGACGGTGCATCTCGCTGGTGATAGCACGTTCAACAGATCGAAGTGAGTTCACATTTTTAGTTTCACTGCGAGTGCCAAGTTTTCCACTTCCACGAGGTGACAAAGAAATATTTGCATCACAACGAAGAGAGCCTTGTTCCATCTTTACATCACTAACGCCAAGAGCCCGTAAAATATCTCGCAACTCTTTTACATAAGCTTTTGCAATTTGAGGTGCATACCGTTCTGTCCCTAAAACTGTTTTAGTAACGATTTCCACTAGTGGAATTCCTGCGCGGTTGTAATCCAAGAGCGAGTATTCAGCACCGTGGATTCGACCTGTCGCTCCGCCAACATGCAGAGATTTTCCAGTATCTTCTTCCATGTGTACTCGTTCAATTTCAATACGGAAAGTTTTTATTCCCTCTGAAGTTTCGTACTCCACATCCAAGTATCCATCAGTGCAAATCGGTTCGTCATACTGAGAAATTTGAAAATTCTTTGGCATATCTGGATAGAAATAATTTTTACGCGCAAAACGTGACATGGGTGCGATAGAACAGTTAAGTGCTAACCCAATTAAAATTGTGCTCTCAATTGCTCGTTCATTAATAAATGGCAAAGCTCCAGGCATTCCTAGGCAGACTGGGCAAACCTGAGTATTTGGCTCAGCCCCAAATTCGGTTGGACAACCACAAAACATTTTTGTTTTTGTTCCAAGTTCGACGTGAACTTCAAGCCCTAAGGCAGGTTCATACTTTTCAATTATCTCGTCGTAAGTCAACATCTCTATGCGCCTGCCGATGAATTCAATTTAGGTGCTTTAGTAGTAAGCACTCCACCCCATTTGGCTGCTAACTCGCGTTCCAGCGCACCGCCAACTTGATACAGACGATCATCTTTCGTAGCCGGTGCAATGATTTGAAAACCTACGGGTAATCCTTCAGATAATCCGGCAGGAAGTGACATTGCCGCAACACCAGCAAGATTTACCGGGATCGTTGCGACATCACTTAAATACATGGCAACTGGGTCATTACTTTTCGCACCGATTGGAAAGGCCACTGTTGGGGTTGTTGGTGAAACCAATACATCTACTGATGAAAATGCTTTAGCAAAATCTTGCGTGATTAATGTCCGAACTTTTTGAGCACTTCCATAATAAGCATCGTAATAACCAGCAGAAAGCGCATAAGTTCCTAAAACAATTCTGCGTTTTACTTCTCGTCCAAATCCAGCCGCACGAGTCATACTCATAACCTCTTCGGCGCTGCGTGAACCATCATCGCCAACGCGCAAGCCATATCTCATCGCGTCAAAACGCGCTAAGTTCGAAGAAGCTTCACTTGGCGCGATCAAATAATAAGCAGCTAATCCATAATCGAAATTTGGACATGAAACCATTTCAATTGTTGCACCTTGGCTACGTAAGATTTCAAGTGATTCTTCAAATCTTTCACTAACTCCGCTTTCATAACCATCGCCAGATAATTCCTTGATCACGCCAATTTTCATCCCTTTTACATCTGCACGTTTTGCGGCAGCAACTACGGGTGGCGTTGGGGCATTAATACTTGTTGCATCGTAATCATCATGACCAGCAATAACTTCATGTAGTAATGCTGTATCCAATACTGTACGCGCGCACGGACCAACTTGATCTAACGAAGAAGAGTAAGCAATTACTCCATATCGAGATACACCACCATAGGTTGGTTTCACTCCGACAGTTCCAGTTACTGCCGCAGGTTGTCTGATCGATCCACCTGTATCGCTACCAATTGCAAGAGGTGCTTCAAATGCTGCCAGTGCTGCTGCGGAACCTCCACCAGAACCACCCGGAATTCGAGTTAAATCCCAAGGGTTTTGAGTTGTACCAAATGCAGAGTTCTCGGTTGATGAACCCATTGCAAACTCATCCATATTTGTTTTGCCAAGAATTACTACACCCGCTGCACGTAATTTTTTTACAACTGTTGCGCTGTATGGCGGCCGCCATCCTTCTAATATTTTTGAACCACAAGTTGTAGGTATTCCCTCTTGTGCCAAAATATCTTTTAGAGCGAGTGGAACACCAGCAAGTGGACCGAGAGTCTCACCTTTTGCGCGGGCCGCATCAACTTGGTCGGCTTGAGCCAATGCACCTTTTGTATCTACAAATAAAAATGCATGCACCGCTTTATCAACTTTTGTAATTTGATCTAGGTGTGCTTGCGTGACCTCGCGCGCAGAAACTTCTTTTTTGGCCAGACTTTCCGATAATTGGGCGGCACTTTTATAAATTAATTCACTCATGCTTCTTCACCTAAAATTTGTGGAACTCTAAATCGATCTTCTTCACTTGCTGGCGCTCCAGATAAAGCACTCTCTGGAGTCAGACTTGGGCGAACTACATCTGGACGGGTCACGTTCACTAATGCAAGTGGGTGTGAAGTTGGTACAACATCGCTTTTTGCTGCCTCTTGGACTCTGGCTACGGCACCTAAAATTGCTTCCATCTCGCCCGCTAATTCAGCGATCTCATTAGCGCTCAATTCAAGACGAGCTAAAAGCGCGATGCGCGCGACTTCCTCATTTGAAATCCGGGACATATTCCCAATCCTACCTGCGTCTTACTCGCGGATTTGACCGCTTCCAGTCACGATCCATGTTGTAGTAGTCATCTCTTCAAGGCCCATTGGCCCACGTGCATGCAGCTTCTGATTCGAGATTCCGATTTCAGCGCCAAATCCCATCTGCTCCCCATCGGTGAATCTCGTAGAAGCATTAACCATAATCGCTGCGGCATCGGCGTTTGCAATGAATGCAGCTGCAGTGCTTTGTGATTCGGTGACAATGGATTCAGTATGTTGAGTGCCATATTTATTTATGTGGTCATTCGCACTTTGCCTGTCGGCTACTACACCAACATTCATTTCTAATATTCCATACTCTGTTGACCAATCTTCTTCGGTAGCCAATACCATCTCAACACCACAACTTTTGGCGATCTGAATTGCTTGAGTGTCACCATGTAGGCGAACGCCTTGGTCTTTTAAAGCTTTTAGCGCCATTGGCAAAAACTCTGCAGCAACCTCTTGATGAACCAACAAAGTTTCTGCAGCATTACAAACACTTGGTCTGTGGCATTTTGAATTGATGATAATTGGAATCGCTTTTTTGAAATCAGCATCTTTATCTATGTAAACATGACAAACACCAGCACCAGTTTCAATCGTAGGAACTGATGATTCATCTACCACTGTTCTAATTAGTGCTGCACTTCCCCGTGGAATTACCAAATCTACTAAGCCGCGTGCGTTCAACAATTCACGCACAGTTGATCGATCATGTGATGAAACCAATTGCACAATATCTGCAGGAAGTCCTACTGAGGTAATCGCACTTCTCATCACATTGACTAATACTTCGTTACTTTTTGCAGCCGTAGATGATCCGCGCAACAACGCCGCGCTTCCGGCTTTGATCAAAATCACTGCTGCATCAACAGTCACGTTGGGTCTTGCTTCATAAACCATGCCAACAACACCAAATGGCACCGCAACTTGTTTTAAATGCAAACCATTTTCAAGGGTACGTTCTCTAATTACTCGACCAACTGGATCAGGAAGCGCAGCAATTTGTCTGGCGCCATTTGCAATTTCAGCAATTCGCTTTGGATTTAATCTCAGTCGATCTGTTAAGGATTCAGTAATCCCCTCGGCTTGGGACCTAAGTACATCTTCATTGTTGGCCGCCAAAATTTCACTCTCATGAGCAAGAAGATGATCTGCTATCGCATTCAATGCCCGATCTTTGTCCGCGCGACTGGCACCAGCTAATACTCGAGCAGCTAATCTTGCCGCGATAGCCAAGGTTTCAATGTGCGTGGTCATATAGATAGCCTAACCAAGAGATAAGATCGCATGTATGAAGGTACTTTTGCGTTGGAGTCGAATTCTTGCAATTTCCCTAATTGGAATCTTTTTATTGACCTATATCGGACTGCGGGTTGTCCATTACCCAAACCCAATAGCCACAGCCCGTCTCGGACTTGCCGCTCCATCGGCCACTCCAAAGTTGCTTCCGGCCCATCAAGTCGCTCCTGCGGCGACTCCCACGCAACTTCAAGTCGTGCCGGAAGAGCTGCCATATGGAGTGCTATTCAACGGCCGTCAAATTAAATTTGGAAAATTTCTAAAGGATACAAAAACTAATGCTTTTCTAGTAATGCGAAATGGCACCATCACTTACGAGTGGTACAACAAGAAATTTTCTCCCGAATATAAATTTCCTTCTTACTCAGTTGCAAAAACATTAACCTCTTTGATGATTGGAAAATTAGTCTCTGAGGGCAAAATAAGTGAGAGCGATACTTTCATTAAGTTCTTCCCAGATTTATCTAATGGAAGTTCATTTGACAAAGTAACAATCGGGCAACTCCTTGATATGCGAAGTGGTGTCGGCGTTAGTGACAACTACCCTTCAGGTCCATCGGGCTGGGGTGTAGCGATTGCCCAGATGTACGCCTCTACAGATATTCCGTGGTTTATGGGAAACAACCGCAAGATGATGTTTGAGCCAGGTACTAAAGCCGAATATCGAAGTGTCGACACGCAAATGCTCGGCATGATCATTAAGAAAGTCACCGGAGAAAAAGTTTCTGATTACTTCTCCACAAATTTTTGGCAACCAATCGGTGCTCAATATCCTGCAACGTGGAATGTTGATCACATCGGCGGACAAGAAAAAACTTTCTGTTGCTTTAATGCTACCGCTCGGGATTACGCGCGAATTGGAAATCTTTTAGCTATGGATGGATTTGTTGGCGACAAACAACTTGTTAGCGCTTCATGGATTACCCGTTTATCAAATCCGGTTGAAACTCTTGATCATAACTGGGGATACGGTGCGCAAATTTGGCACCCAAGTCCAGGCTCTCTCATGATGCTTGGATTACATAGTCAATTTGTATATGTAGTTCCAAAAACTAGAACAGTTATCGTTAAATTGAGCGACAGTTTGGTTGATGCTGATGAAGAACCAACTGCTGCAATTTTGCAAGCACTAGCAACAAAAATTGGTTGATGCTAATTAAATTAGCGACAAGTCGTCGCGATGCACTAATTCGCGCTCGTACTCTGCACCTAATGAGGCACCTAACTCTTTAGTAGATTTGCCCAATAATTGTGGGATTTCTTCAGCATCAAATGCCACTAAGCCACGAGCAATCACTTCACCATCTGGTGAGAGTAAATCAACCGGATCTCCAGCCGAGAAATCTCCTTCGACTTTAGTCACACCTGCAGGTAACAACGATGTACCGCGATCGCGGATTGCAGCAGTGGCGCCAGCATCAAGATGCAACTTACCTTTTGGTAAAGAAGCGTGGGCTAGCCAAAGTGCACGGGATGATGTTCGTGCACCGTTAGCGTGAAATAAAGTTCCAATCTCAGCACCGCTCACAGCTGATGAAACGTTCGCAAGAGATGTGAGAACTACAGGGATTCCAGCACCTGTTGCGATGCGGGCTGCTTCAACTTTGGTAACCATTCCCCCACTGCCAACTCCGGCGTTTCCAGCGCCACCGATTTGGGCCTCATCGAGAAGCGCGAAATCTCTGACATCAGTTATTTGTTTTGCATTCGCAGAAGTTGGTGGAGCATCATAAAGAGCATCTATATCTGAGAGCAAAATTAATAAATCAGCATGGACCAAGTGAGATACCAAAGCAGCCAGACGATCATTGTCGCCGAATCTAATCTCTTGAGTTCCCACTGTGTCATTTTCATTAATAACTGGAACTACTCCAAGAGCTAAAAGTCGATCAAAAGTTCGTTGGGCATTCCGATAATGACTTCGTCTAATCACATCATCACTTGTGATCAAAACCTGTGATGCAGTAATTCCATGTCTGGCAAAAGATTCGGTGTATCTGTAAATCAAAAGCCCTTGCCCAACAGATGCCGCTGCTTGTTGTGTTGCTAGATCTTTAGGACGAGCAGTTAACCCAAGTGGAGAAAGACCTGCAGCAATTGCGCCAGATGAAACTACTAAAACTTCTACTCCACGTTTTTTAAGTATCGCAACCGCATCAACCAATTTATCTACTGCAGTTGTATCTAGACCTGCTCCAGCACTTCCAGTTAATGAAGAAGAACCGACTTTAAGCACAACACGTTTTGCTTTTATTACTTCTTCTCTTGCAATCTCTAAATTATTGGAGGTCATCTTCACCATCACCTAGTAGTAATGCACCAACTTCTTCCCATTCTCCGCCCTCACCAGCACTTCCAGTGCTTCCAGATAAGGCGTGGCGCATATCTAAACGCAAATCTTGTCCACGTGGTCCAAGCAAAATCTCAGCACCCGCTTCAAGAGTTGGTTCCCAATCAAAACTGACTGCATCTTCCCCGAGTCCGATTTGGACTTCACTTCCACCGCGTGCTCCGAGTTTGAATAATTCTTTTTCAACTCCAAGCCGTGCCAAACGATCGGCTAGGTATCCAATAGCTTCAGCATTGCTGAAATTTGTTTGTCTTACCCAACGTTCAGGTTTGATTCCTTGGACTATATAAATCCCGGCATCATTTTTAAAGGTAGTGAAATCTGATTCATCAACTGCGCGTGGACGCAAAATAATTCGAACTGGATCTGTACTCTCTTTTGGAGTGCGTTTAATTAACCGTGTCATTGCGTAAAGCAAATCATTTAAACCTTCATGGGTTGCAGCAGAAACTTGGTAAACCTCAAGTCCGCGCTCACGCAAAGTTGCCTCAACCATGTCGGCGATTGCACGTCCATCAGGCAGATCCACTTTGTTTAGCGCCACAATTCTTGGGCGATCTTCAAGACCACCATAAAGTGCGAGCTCGGCTTCGATTACATCAAAATCGTGAATTGGATCTCGATCAGATTCAAGTGTTCCGCAATCCAAAACTTGTACTAGCGCAGCACAACGTTCTACGTGGCGCAAAAACTCAAGGCCTAATCCTTTTCCTTGGCTGGCCCCTGGAATTAATCCTGGAACATCAGCAACCGTAAATCGATGCTCTCCAATTTCAACTACTCCTAAATTAGGAACCAAAGTTGTAAATGGATACTCTGCAATTTTTGGGCGTGCAGCAGAGATGGCAGCAATCAATGATGATTTTCCGGCACTTGGATATCCGACCAACGCAATATCTGCAACACTTTTTAATTCAAGTGAGAGGTGGGCATTTTCGCCTGGCTCACCAAGTAGTGCAAAACCTGGTGCTCTTCTTTTTGAAGAAGAGAGTGCAGCATTTCCTAATCCACCCGCACCACCGCGCGCAGCGATAAATTTTGTTCCATTGCCCAATAAATCTGCAATCAGTTCTCCGTTTGGACCACGGACAACTGTGCCTTCTGGAACTGGAACAATTAAATCTTCTCCATCTGGACCATCTTTGTGTCCACCTTTGCCTAATCGGCCAGATGTTGCACGGCGATGTGGGCTGTAATGGAAATCAAGCAGAGTTGTAACGCTCTGGTCCACAACAAGAATTACATCTCCTCCACGGCCGCCTGTTCCACCGTCAGGACCGCCAAGAGGTTTGAACTTTTCACGGTGAACCGATGAACATCCATCGCCGCCATTTCCAGCAGTTGCAATTAAAAGCGCGCGATCAATAAAAGTGGTCATTTCGATCGCTCCTTCTCATGAAAATAAAAAAGCGGGTCCGTAATCGGACCCGCTTTTTGAATACGGGTAAATTTACTGCGGAACAACTTTTACAACGCGACGGCCGCGGGCTTGTCCAAACTCAACAATTCCGGCAGCAAGTGCGAAAAGTGTGTCATCTTTGCCGCGACCAACATTTAATCCTGGGTGAAAATGAGTTCCACGTTGACGGATAAGGATTTCGCCGGTTTTAACAATTTGTCCGCCATAGCGTTTTACGCCGAGGTACTGCGCGTTTGAATCGCGACCGTTACGTGTTGACGAGACTCCCTTTTTACTTGCCATTTGAAGGTTCCTCCAATTCCTATTTCACACCATTGATGGATGTGACTTTAACGCGAGTCAATTTTGCACGAAAGCCTTGGCGACGGCGATAGCCGGTCTTGCTCTTGTAACGAAGGATGTCAATCTTTGGACCTTTGATCTCTTCAAGAACTTCGACGCTGACATTAATGCCGGCAGTATCTGTCGTAACTTTTGCACCATCGACGAGCAAGAGAGCTTGCAACGTAATTGTCGCGCCGGTAGCAGCAGCTACACGATCCACGAGCAGGGTGTCGCCGACCGCTACTTTTTCCTGGCGGCCGCCAGCTTTAACAATTGCATACACGATGGGAACTCCTCTAATTGAAGTGCTAAGGGTACGGATTTACGCACCATTGGGTCAAACTGAGAACTATTTACCCACCAGGCTCATTCTTGGGCTCCAGGAGTGATGATTCCCCCGCTGGTAACCCGACGGCGGCCTCTTCTGGTTGGAGCAACTGGCGCAGCCGCAAGCTCAGGTTGATCGGCAAGATCAGCCCTCTCGGCAGCAGCAACCACTAAAACATCCTCATCCCCGGCAATCTCGGCTCGATCTTCATCATCTTCATCTCGGGCACCAGGAGTCGCGGCGACTTCATCTCGACGCAAATTCTCTGGTGATACCGGAATTGGATCAACGTGGATATGAATTCCGCGGCCATTGCAACTTTCACAAGTGGTTGAGAAAGCTTCAATCAATCCTTGTCCAACTCGCTTACGGGTCATCTGCACCAAACCTAGTGAAGTCACTTCGGCAACTTGATGCTTTGTTCGATCGCGACCTAAACATTCAGTCAATCGACGCAAAACTAGATCACGATTTGATTCGAGAATCATGTCGATGAAGTCAACAACAATAATTCCACCTAAATCACGTAGGCGAAGTTGACGTGCAATCTCTTCGGCTGCTTCTAAGTTGTTCTTAGTAACAGTCTCTTCAAGATTTCCACCTTTGCCGATAAATTTACCGGTATTCACATCAACTACAACCATGGCTTCGGTGCGATCAATTACAAGTGATCCACCTGAAGGTAAATACACTTTTCGATCGAGACCTTTTGCTAGTTGTTCGTCGATGCGGTATTCCGCAAATATGTCTGCGTTTTTGTGCCATTTCTCTAGTCGAGTTAGCAAATCAGGGGCAACAAAACCTAGGTAATTATTAATTTCATCCCATGCTTCTGCACCTTCAACAATCAACTTATTGAAATCTTCATTGAAAATATCGCGGACGACGCGAATATTTAAATCAGGCTCTCCGTATAGAAGTGATGGCGCAGTTGCATTTGGGTCATTTGTTTTCTTTTGAATATCTTCCCACTGCGCTTGCAGACGAGTGACATCACGAGTTAACTCTTCTTCAGTTGCACCTTCAGCTGCAGTTCGAACAATTACTCCAGCCTCTTCTGGAACTAAGTTTTTCAAAATCGCTTTC
Organism: Actinomycetota bacterium; assembly: GCA_005786885.1. GTDB lineage: Bacteria > Actinomycetota > Actinomycetes > Nanopelagicales > Nanopelagicaceae > UBA3012. Next base: position 24,739 of record SYCR01000023.1, read on the forward strand.
AGACGTGAGCGCTCTTGGTCAGGTAAACGTCGGCTAATACCGCTCATTCCGCCACCAGGAACGTAGACCAAATAACGACCGGGAAGACTTACCTGACTTGTTAAGCGAGCACCTTTTTGACCAATTGGATCTTTAGTTACTTGTACAAGTACTGGTTGTCCGCTTTTTAATGCAGTTTCAATTTTGCGTGGAGTTCCATCTGCCAAACCAGCAGAATCCCAATTTACTTCGCCCGCATATAAAACTGCGTTACGGCCTTTTCCAATATCTACGAATGCTGCTTCCATGCTTGGAAGTACATTCTGAACGCGACCTAAGTAAACATTTCCTACATAAGAAGCATTGGTGTTTCTATTCACATAATGCTCAACCAAAACATTGTCTTCAAGAACTGCAATCTGAGTTCTATCTCCACTTTGACGAACCAGCATCACGCGATCAACTGATTCACGGCGAGCTAAGAATTCTGCTTCAGTAATTACTGGTGTGCGTCGACGATCATGACGTTCGTGACGATCATTTCTGTCGTTACGGTCATTGCGGTCACGCGTACCGCGATTATTGCGACCTCTGCTGTCTCTACCGTCCCTAGAATCTCGGTCTCGCTTTGCATCAACTCTTGTCGTTGATACTTTGCGTTCCCGCGGTTCACGAACACGAATCGTTGTTACAACGCCATCTTCATCAACAGTTTGTCCAGCAGCGACTTCTACATCTGCACCAACTACTCGGCGACGTCGGCGACGATGAACCCCACCTTCTGAATTTTCCTCATCAGTGTCTGCGCTTGTTGACTCACTCTCAATTTGATTTTCTTCATTTCGTCCACGACCACGTCCACGACCGCCGCGACTTCCGCGCGTACGACCACTTCGTGTGCGCTCGGTAGCACCTTCAACTTTTTTAACTGGCTCACTTTTAGCACTGGCATCACTGCTGTCTTTGGTAGCAACTGCGCTAACTTTTTTAGGCGCACTCTTTGCTTTGGGTGGTGCTTGAAAGAGTGGAACCGGAACTGCCGCACTGGCTTTCTTCGCCTTTACTGGCGCTACTGCACTGCTTGTTCCAACCGGAGTGACCGCTTTCTTAATTGCACTCTTTGTAGCGGGGGCAGCTTTCTCAGCCTTATCAACCTTGTCAGCTTTCGCAGCCTTTTCGGCTTTACCGGTTGGTTTCAGGGTGGACGGGGTGATCTTCTTAGACGCGCCTTTACGTGGCGTTGCAGCCATGACATCAACTCTCACGTGCTCCAAATAATTGAAACACTTTTCTAATGTTCTGAATTAACAGAACGAAGCCTGTGGTCCGGAAGTTTCCGGGGGTCGCGCGCCAGCAGATTGATTTAGGGCCAATCCCGGCCGCGCAGGTACCAGTATGGCAGAGGTTTACCGTCTTGAGTGAACGTTTAGAAGCAATCCAACTCCGATGAGGGTGGCAAACATGCTCGATCCGCCGTATGAGAGGAAGGGCAGCGGTACTCCGGTCATGGGGGCTAGGCCTACGGACATCCCAATATTTTCAAAGATTTGGAAGCCAAACCATGCCATCACGCCGATACAGACCAAACGTCCGAAGATGTCATTTGATCGTCTGGCAATGACAAGTGCTCTCCATAAAACAATTGAGTAGAGCACAAGGATGAACATGCAACCGAGAAAACCTAACTCTTCACCGGCAACAGTGAAAATAAAATCTGTGTGTTGTTCAGGCACAAAGCGACCATTTGTTTGCGGTCCGTTAAACAAACCTTTTCCAAAAAATCCACCAGACCCAATTGTGATGCGTGCTTGTCGTAATTGATATCCAGAACTTTGTGGATCTGCAGTTGGGTCAACAAATGATTGCAATCTCTTTAATTGGTACTCATCTAGAACGCCAATTTTAATCGCAGCGTATGCACCAATTGCACTTAAAGAAAGTAACCCAATAGGCCAACGGCTTTGAGCACCAGAGGCGGCGATAATCGTTACAACGGCAGCACTAATAATTACCGTAGTACCAAGGTCTGGTTGCGCAATTATTAAAAGTAATGGAATTGCAGCAACAGCTAGCGATTGCAAAACATCAAGTGAGGTTGGATCTTGTGATCCTTCGCGCTTTTCAGCCAAAATCATGGACATCCCCACAATGATTGCAATCTTCGCGAACTCTGCTGGCTGAATTTGCAATCCACCAGGAAGTGCAATCCACGCACGTGCACCATTTACTGAGTCTCCGATAGCTGGAATCAAAACTGCAACTAATCCAAGAACTGATAACCCCCACAAAATAGGGGTGTAAGCGCGTAATAAACGGTAATCAATGGACATTGCTCCAGCGGCAAGAAGTAATCCAATTAATATGTTTAAAATCTGGCGTTTCAAGTAAAACTCTGGATCTTCTCCAGCTGCGGCGTACCAGTCTCGTGTTGCCGCATAAACCAGCAAAACACCGATTCCCAGCAAAAGTGATGTTGCGATCAGCAGCGGCAAATCAAATCTATCTCGTAGTAATCGAATATTTCTCATTTAGAGCTCACGCTCGCTTTTATTTTCAATGGAAGAATCTTTGGAGGCCCGGATGGAAAAATTGATTTAGTGTCGTTAATTTCTGATCCTTTAATGCCAAAAATTGCTTCATAAATTTTCCGGACCGATGGTCCAGATGTTCCCGAGCCAGTTCCACCTTGGCTGACCATCATCACCACAGCGTATTTTGGTTTTTCAGTTGGGCCGTAGGAAGCAAGCCACGAAGTTGTATCTTTTGCTGAGCCATCTAGATTTTTGCCGTAAACCTCACCTGTTCCAGTTTTGGCACTGATGGCAACCGGCAATCCATCGAAACGCCATTTTGCAGTCCCATCGGTAATTACTGATCGCAAAGCCTTATTTAAGAATTTTAAAGATTTTTTAGAGATTGGTAATTCTCCAATTTTTTCTGGAGTTATCTCTCTAACTTTTTTTCCTGTAGGTGTTACTACGCCCCAAGCGACCGTTGGTTTCCAGAGCGTTCCGCCATTAGCAAGAGCTGCATATATCTGCACCATTTGCAAAGGTGTCATTGTTGTGTCACCTTGCCCAATTGAAAAGTTAACAGCATCGCCCGCGCGTACTTTATCGCCATCTATACAATTCTCTTTTGCTATAGCAATTAAGTATGGAGTTAATTGCGCTTTGGTGGCTCGCTTTTCGTAATTACAGAAGTAGTTTTTATTTCTTTCATACCAAGCCGCCCTCCATTCACGATCTGCTAAACGTCCACTAGATTCTGAAGGCAAATCAATCCCAGTTTTCTCACCAATTCTGAAATCCTTGGCCGCCTTGTAGAAATAATCGTTGGCCTCTTTCTTTGGTTTTAATCCACCATCCTTTAGCCACTCATCAAAAGCAATTTTGTACCAGAGCGTGTCACATGAGATAGCAATACCTTGTTCTAAGTTAATTACTCCAGCGCCTTTGCTTTCATAATTTTTGAATATTCGATTTCCTACCTTGAATTGGGCAGGACAGTTGTAATTACCATTCAGGTCATACCCTGCTCTCTCTGCGGCAACCACAGAAACAACTTTGAATGTCGATGCGGGTGCAAAAGCGCCCTGCAAAGCCCTTGAAAGTGCCGGAACAGATTTTGCATCACTATATAAATCACTGGCTTGCTGTTGTGAGATTCCATTTTCCCAAATATTTGGATCGTAAGTTGGGTACGAGGCCATCGCTAATATGCGGCCTGTTTTAACATCCATGACTATCGCGGCACCAGAGTCAGCTTTGCGCGCTCCCTTTTTATCAACTGTGCCACTTCGAGCGCGGTTAATCGCATCGACAAGTTGTTCTTCCACAACAGATTGAAGTTTTGCATTAATGCTTGTCACCAAATGGTCACCAGAAATTGGTGGGGTTTCTTTGAGAGTACTAGTTACAGCTTCACGCCTATCAACCACGATTGTTTTTACTCCCGGAGTTCCACGAAGTAAATCATCGTATTGATACTCAAGTCCGGCTTTTCCTAAAACTTCGTTTACATATAGCGGACGATCTCTCTCTTTCAATAAATCATTTTCACTAACAGGGCCAACATACCCAAGTACATGCGCTGAATTTGAACCCTCTGGAGCAGGATAAAAACGAAATCCTTGCGGGCTAGCTTCCACGCCAAAATAGATTTCACTGTGTTCAGCAATTTGCAAAGCTATATCTTCGGTTGCACTTAATGTAACTGGAATTGGTTGATACCTAGAGCCATTCCAACATCTGGCTTTACCCGTCAATTCTGGTGCAATTTTTTCACCACAAAGCCGGGTTTTTCCATACAGACTTGGGTAATCAACTTTCAAAGTTTTGGCTAGTTTGCGAAGAACAGACTCACCTCTGTCTTCTAAACCATCGATTTTTGAACGATCTACTGTGATTACTAACCCAACTTGATTTACCGCAAGCGGATTACCGCTGCTATCAAGAATCATTCCTCGAATTGCCGGAGTAACAATATTGCGACTCTGAATTTCAAGTGCTGCGGTTTTGTACTTTGGTGCCGCAGCAACTTGCAAATAGAAAAGTCTTCCAGCAAGTGCAATCAACAATGAAAAAAGAAATATTTGAATCACTATTATTGAAAGACGGGAACGCTCACTCAACGGTTTTACCTACTCCATCTACAGTCCTTTTAACCATGATTATCACAGGTGAAATTAAAGGCGTAAATACAAGAGACCAAAAGACAACCCCTGGAATGGTCTGCATGAAACCATAACCTTGATTCGAATTAATCAAGGCGCCAGATATAACAAAAAAGATTAAGGTAAAGAAGATTCCGGAAGTGACTACCGCTGTCAAAGTTAAAGGGGACCTTCTGCTCGCCCGCAGTTGGACTCCTAATTCCGAAACGCCATAACAAACTGCAGCAAGGACAAAAGCCCAGTGACCAATTACTCCAACCGATAGCGGTGAAATATCTAAAATTATCCCAGCAAGAAAGCCCTGCATTGCTGCAAGCCACTGCTTTTCAAGAAATGCCCACGATAATACAAATATTAAGAAAATTGATGGATTGGCAAATGGGAAAGCGATACGAGATATCACTACCTCTTGAAAAGTTAGAATTAAACTTGCTGATAAAACAAACAATAAACTATTTTTCATCTACTGCTTCGAATCTGAAACACTCGGAGTTGGAGACGGATTTGGCGTGGGAGTTACAAAAACGGTAACAGTTGGAGTCGGCTTGGGAGGTGACGGAAGTAGTGCATCTCGCGGATCGGTCTTACTTTTACTGACGATTACGGCAACAACTGAAATCCGATTCAGATCAACAAAAGGTTTAACAACTGCACTCTTAGTGAGTGAACCTGTGCTTTGATTTACCTCGGTGACAACTCCTACAGGGACTCCAGGTAGAAATGGTTGGCTGTTTGAGCTTCCGCGAGAAACAACTCGCTGACCCACACGCATATCAGATGTTGAGTCCAACAAGATTAATTCGAGCACGCTGCCACCAGTTCCACTTACAACACCTAAAGTTCCTGAACTTTCCAGCCTTACTCCGACCTTAAAAGTTTCATCATCCATAAGTAGCGCTATGGATGAACTTTTCGATACTGAAAGGATTCGAGCAACCAATCCTCCACCTGCAATAATCGACATATCTTTTTTAATTCCATCTGCGCTGCCAACATCCAATTGAATTGTTCGTGAAAAAGTTCCCGCGGAACCGACCGCAATAATTCTTGCTGGAACAATTTTGTATCGACCCGCCCCGGCTAAATCAAGTACAGATTTTAACTCCTTAACTTCATTTTTTATCGCGTTTGTCCGGCTTAGTTCCTCTTTAAGTGCTGCGTTCTCTTTTTGCAGATTTAAAATTTTGCTACGAGTGCGCCCAAGACTAAATACATCTCCTGTGAATGTACTTACTGGGCGATAAATTGAATTAAAAAAATTCTGGAAAGGCGCACCAACTGTTGCTGAAACTTTCCGTAATCCCTCACTTGGCAAATTCCCGCGTAAATCCAGAGTTATTAACAGAAGAGAGGTAATCAGAAGCGCGCTTAAGAAAAAGCGTGAACGGGCTTTATCATTGCCCATGTTCTCACCTCACTAAATTTTGCCAACTTTTTAAACCACACAATTATTCAGCTTTTATCGGCGAGGTTCGGAGATAAGCACTTTCTCGAGAGCTTCAAACTCTTCGATACATCTTCCAGTACCCATTACAACTGCATGTAATGGATTTTCTGCGATGTTGACAGCGATTCCAGTCTCATGACGCAGGCGCTCATCTAATCCATGAAGCAAGGCTCCACCACCAGTGAGGACAATGCCGCGATCCATGATGTCTCCCGATAACTCTGGAGGACAGGTATCAAGTGTGCTTTTCACTGCTTCGATAATTCGAGAAACTGGTTCTTCAATTGCTTTGCGAATTTCTTCTGCAGTAACCAAAATTGTTTTTGGTAGTCCAGAAACCAAATCGCGACCGCGAATTTCAGCGTCAGGTTCTCCCGCGCTTGGGAATGCAGATCCGATTGACATCTTGATTTGCTCTGCAGTGCTCTCACCCAAAAGTAATGAATATTCACGTTTTATCCATGCAATAATTGCCTGGTCTAACTCATCGCCACCAACACGGATTGATTGCACGGCAACAATTCCACCGAGTGAGATAACTGCAATTTCAGTGGTACCTCCACCAATATCTACAACCATATTTCCGGTTGGTTCGTGGATAGGAAGTCCGGCACCAATTGCAGCTGCCATTGGTTCCTCAATTATGTAAACCTTACGGGCTCCTGCAGCATATCCAGCATCTTTTACTGCTCTTTGCTCAACTCCGGTGATTCCAGATGGCACGCAAACAACTAAGCGAGGCTTGGCAAAGTGGCGACGTTTGTGCACTTTTTGAATGAAGTAACGCAACATCCGCTCGGTCGTATCAAAGTCAGAGATAACACCATCTTTTAAAGGACGGATAGCCACAATATTTCCTGGGGTACGGCCAATCATTCTCTTTGCTTCGATTCCGACAGCAAGAATTCCACCAGTGGTTTGATTAATTGCAACAACACTTGGCTCATTCAAAACAATTCCGCGCCCACGTACATAAACCAAAGTATTTGCAGTTCCTAAATCGATCGCCATATCGCGACCAATGAAAGATAAGTTAGCCGCCATAATTATTTTCCTCCAAAGAAAATTGATATTTCTCTATTTGCTGATTCTGGCGAATCAGAGCCGTGCACTAAATTTTGGACAACTTTTGTTCCTTGATCGCGAGCTAAATCACCGCGGATGGTTCCTGGTGCTGCAACGGTTGGATCAGTGACTCCAGCTAGTGAGCGGAATCCTTCAATCACACGTTGTCCTTCTGCGACCATCGCAACTATTGGACCTGAAAGCATGAATTCAACTAAAGGATGAAAAAATGGTTTGCCTTTATGTTCTGCATAATGCTCTTCAAGTAAGGCACGAGTTGGATTCATTAACTTCAAATCGGTGATCTGGTATCCCTTGGATTCGATGCGGGAAATTACTTCGCCGACTAAGCCCCGACGAACTCCATCAGGCTTAACGAGAATTAAGGTGCGTTCCATAGCGGTCATGGGCGCAAGCGTATCGGCTCACCTTCCAGTCAGACGAGCCCGAGCGGCCTCTCCCTTTCGCCCGACCACAATCGCAGCGATCCAGAGTGCGGTGTAGAGCGCCCCCATTGAGAACATGGCGGTGACCACAAAGCCGTAAGCGATCACTCCTACCTGCAGGATCGATCCAATAATCCAGCCACTTCTTCGCTTCAAAAGGCCGGCCGTCAAAATTAAAAGCAGTGCTAAAGCTCCACCGGCCCATAGCCAGATTCCGTCCACTGATGACACCGAAGACATGGCAAGAAGTAATCCAAAAGAAAGCGTCAATGCTTCCATCACCAAAACTGTGGCTCCTAAAATTCGCAAGATAACTCCTTATCGATCTCTTTTAAGTAATGCCCTGGCAGCCCCGGCTGTCACAACCGAACCGGTTACGAGTACTCCGATAGAAACATTTGGTTGGCTCGCTTTTTCAACCGCTTCTTGGATCGCGGCTGCAATAGAGGGCGCCGCAGACACGGCCCCTTCTTCAAATATATCAACGGCTAATCGTTTTAAATCTTCGATCGGCATCGCGCGAGGAGATGAATTACGTGTAACAATAATTTCATCTACAACCTTTGAGAGTTCATTCAAAAATCTGACTACATCTTTGTCGCTGAGAATCGCTACAACTGCAATTACCCGATCAAAAGTAAACTCTTCAGCTAACGCTTGAGATAACGCAATCGCACCGTGAGCATTATGTGCAGCATCAATCATGACTGTTGGATTTCTGCGCATAACTTCAAGACGACCCGGAGAAGATGTATTTGCAAAACCTTCACGAATTACATCGCTATCAAGCGCATTTGATCCACCGCCAAGAAAAGCTTCAAGCGTAATTAAAGCAACTGCTGCGTTTGAACCTTGGTGCCGGCCGTGCAATGGCAAGAATATGTCTTCGTAGGTTCCGCCGATTCCCTGAATGGTTAGCAATTGCCCGCCAACTGCAAGGGAACGTTTCTCAATTCCAAAATCAAGACCTTCACGCAATGGAATGGCCTCCATTTCCGCGGCTTTACGCATTAGAACTTGAGCGGCTTCCATCTCTTGATGTGCCATTACTACCGGTTTACCACTTTCAAATATTCCGGCTTTTGTTTCAGCAATTTCCGCGATGGTTTCACCTAAATACTCTTGATGGTCTAAGCCAATTGGCATCATTACAGCCACATCTGATGAGACAACATTTGTAGCATCCCACTCCCCACCCATGCCTGCTTCCAAAACCGCAACATCAATTGGCGCATCCGCAAAAGCCGCAAAGGCAATTGCGGTCATTACCTCAAAGTAAGAAAGTGGTACACCATTACTTTCACTACGTTCGTCAATCAAATCAATGTATGGCGCAATATCGTTATATGTGTAATTGAAAAATGTTGGCGTAATTGGAGTTCCGTTTAATGATATTCGCTCAAGTGGACTCTCAAGATGCGGGCTAGTAAATCTGCCAGTCCGCAGTTCAAACGCTTGTAATAGTGAATCAATCATTCTTGATGTACTGGTTTTTCCGTTTGTGCCGGCGATATGAATGGAACGGAACGTATCTTGCGGAGATCCCAGAATGTCTACCAATGCTTTAATGCGATCAAGCGATGGTTCAATTTTGCTTTCTGGCCATTTTGCATCAAGAACTTTCAAGATCTGAATTAATTTTTCATCTTCTTTTGCGTCCGAACTTTTAGCCATTCTTTATGAACCTGCTAAAGCACTAAGTCGTTCGTTAATGCGCGAAATCTCAGCATCGCAAGTTGCTAGTCGATCTTTAATTGTGGCGACAACCTTGTCAGGAGCCTTGGCCATGAAATCTACACTTTCCAATTTCGAGATTGCCGTCTCACGATCTTTGCTAGCGGTAGCTAAATCTTTACTTAATCTCGCACGTTCAGCATCTACATCTACAGTTCCAGACAAATCAAGATCTATTCTTACTGCTCCGACCGCAAGTGATGCAGATGGCGCAAAAACACTCTCAGGTGCTGATAATTTCAAAACGCTTCGGAGCGCTGTTTCAAATTTATCAATGCCGTCATTTCCAAGATTTGCGAAACTTCCAGGTATAAATTGAGTTGGCTTTAAACCTTGGTCGCTTCTAAAACGGCGTACTTCTGTAATTACGGCCTTGACTTTGTCCATGGCGACAGTAGACCTTGAATCAACATATGAATTATCCGCTTTTGGCCATTTCGTAATTACAAGTGATTCGCCACCTGTTAAGCGGACCCATAAAGTTTCAGTAATAAATGGCATTACTGGATGTAACAACCGCAGCAAAATATCTAATACATGGCCAATAACTGCTTGTGCTTGGCTGGCTGAATCACTTCCTTGGTTGGCTCCACTTATTGCTGATTTAGCTAATTCCAAATACCAATCGCAAAAATCATCCCAGGCAAAGTGATACAAAGTTTCACACGCTTTGCTGAATTCAAATTTTTCTAATAATTGATCTACTTCAGCCACAGTTTCATTGCAGCGACTTAAGATCCAAGAATCAATCGCACTCAACTCGCTTGGCTTAGGCAGCGGGCGATCAACAGTGGCGCCGTTCATGAGTGCAAATCTGGTCGCATTCCAAAGTTTTGTGGCAAAATTTCTAGAACCGCCAACCCACTCTTCTGCAAGTGCTTGGTCTGTCCCAGGGTTTGCACCTCTTGCAAGAGTAAATCTCAAAGCATCTGCACCGTAACGATCCATAAACTCAATTGGATCTATGGTGTTTCCGCGACTCTTGCTCATCTTCTTACCATTTTTATCGCGAACTAATCCATGCAGTGCAATTACATCAAAGGGTTGTTCTCCATCCATGGCAAACAAACTGAAGATCATCATTCTTGCTACCCAGAAAAATAAAATGTCATACCCGGTTACCAAAACACTTGTTGGATAAAACTTTTTTAAGTCAGCACTTTCTTGTGGCCAACCTAATGTTGAAAATGGCCATAGCGCTGATGAAAACCAGGTATCCAATACATCCGGATCTTGTTCCCAACCGGCTGGTGCCTCTTCTCCCGGTCCAACAACAGCCACTTCACCATTTGGTCCGTACCAAACTGGAATTCGATGTCCCCACCAAAGTTGGCGCGAGATACACCAGTCATGCATGTTGTCGACCCAATCAAAATATCTAGGTGCTAATTCAGGTGGTTCAATTTTTACTTGACCACTTCTTACGGCGTCTCCCGCCGCTTTTGCAAGTGGTGCAACTTTCACAAACCATTGCTTTGAAAGTCTTGGCTCCACTGTTGTCTCACAACGTGAACAGTGTCCAACCGCATGAATATATGGCCGTTTTTCAGAAACAACTCGACCCATCTCTTTTAACTTTGCAACTACGGCAACCCGAGCATCAAAACGATCCATGCCATCAAATTCAGTGCCAGTGCCATCCATAATTCCGTGTTCATTCATGATTACTACGAAAGGAACATTATGACGCATCGCCATTTCAAAATCGTTAGGGTCGTGTGCAGCGGTAACTTTTACTGCTCCGGTTCCGAAATCTGGATCCACTAATTCATCAGCGATGATCGGAATCATTCGGTTAACAAGCGGCAATAAAATTTTAGTACCAATCATCGACTTGTAACGTGGGTCGTCAGGGTGCACCGCTACTGCACCATCTCCAAGCATTGTTTCCGGTCTTGTGGTAGCGACAGTTATTGTTGCGTCACCTTCTCCATATTTAATAGATACAAATTCACCCGCATCATCTTGATGCTCTACTTCAATATCTGACAAAGCGGTCAAACAACGAGGACACCAATTAATAATTCGCTCAGCGCGATAAATTAACTCCTGGTCATATAACTTTTTAAATATTGTGAGCACGGCTTCAGACAGGCCCGGATCCATTGTGAATCGTTCGCGACTCCAATCAACGCTATCGCCCAAGCGACGCATTTGACCAAGGATTGTTCCACCAGATTCAGCTTTCCAATTCCAAACTTTTTCAAGGAATTTTTCGCGTCCTAAATCATGACGCGATAAGCCATCTGCGGCTAATTTTTTTTCAACAACATTCTGCGTTGCAATTCCAGCGTGATCCATTCCAGGTAACCACAGAACTTCGTAACCTTGCATCCGGCGACGTCTAATTAAGACATCCTGCAATGTGTGATCCAGTGCGTGCCCAATATGCAAACTGCCAGTCACGTTTGGTGGTGGGATAACTATGCAAAAAGGTGGCTTGTTAGAGTTAGCATCAGCTTTGAAATAACCACGTTCAACCCAAGATGCGTATAAAGGGGCTTCGATTTCCGCAGGGTCGAAATGTGCTGCTAGCTCATTGCCCGGTGCGCTCATGGGGCAATCTTAGGGCTTAAGCGCTTTTCTCCTGCGCATCACCTGAACGAGGAATCAAGGTGGGGGCTGCGTGATCGATCACAACTTCTTGAGTAACGATTACTTTTGAAATGTTTTTAGCACTTGGCGCATCAAACATCACTGGCAATAAAACCTCTTCAAGAATTGCACGCAATCCTCGAGCACCAGTTCCACGCTTGATCGCCAAATCTGCAATTGCAGTCAGTGCTTTAGCTTCAAAAGCAAGTTCGATCTCATCAAGTTCAAAAAGTCGGGCATATTGTTTGATCAAGGCATTTTTTGGTTCCGTCAAAATCTGCATCAGAGCCTCATGGTCAAGGCTGTCAACATTTGTGATCACCGGTAAGCGCCCAATAAATTCTGGGATCAATCCAAACTTTAACAAATCTTCAGGCATTACATTGCTAAAGATATCTACCGCTTTACGTTCTTCGGCACTTTGCAACGTTGCGTTAAAGCCAAGACCTTTCGCACCCATTCGCGATTCAATAATTTTTTCTAATCCAGAAAATGCTCCACCAACAATAAACAAAACATTTGTAGTATCTATTTGAATAAACTCTTGATGAGGATGTTTGCGTCCACCTTGTGGAGGAACTGAAGCTGTTGTTCCTTCGATAATTTTTAATAGAGCCTGCTGAACACCTTCACCGGAAACATCTCGGGTAATGGAAGGGTTCTCACTCTTTCGTGCAACTTTATCAATTTCATCAATGTAAATGATTCCGCGCTCTGCACGCTTCACATCAAAATCGGCTGCTTGAATCAATTTAAGCAAAATATTTTCGACATCTTCGCCAACATATCCTGCTTCAGTTAAGGCAGTTGCATCCGCAATAGCAAAAGGAACATTTAACATACGCGCTAAAGTTTGGGCTAATAGAGTTTTGCCACATCCGGTTGGACCCAACAATAAAATATTGCTCTTCGCAATTTCAATCGAATCATCTTTTTTACTATCCCCTGCTTGGATTCGCTTGTAGTGATTGTAAACAGCGACCGATAGTGACTTCTTTGCAAGATCTTGGCCGATTACATATTGATTTAGAAATTCAAAAATCTCATGTGGTTTTGGTAGATCAGTTAAAGTGAAATTTGAATTCTCACTCAGCTCTTCAATAATGATCTCGTTGCAAAGTTCAATACATTCATCACAGATGTAGACGCCAGGCCCAGCGATTAGCTTTTTAACCTGTTTTTGAGATTTGCCACAGAAGGAACATTTGAGCAGTTCGCTGCTTTCACCGATGCGAGTCATGGATAAATAGTAAATCAAAGACAACTGTTAAGCGCTGGCTTTTACCGCAAATCCTGTTCGCTCTGAGAGGACTTAGAAGGATTTTTTAGCTCCCATACGCCTGGAATAGAAAGGGTTATTACGATGCACACTAAATGAACTACTGCTGCAAAAAGAAAGTACTCAGTTTCTCCAACAATAGAAGCAACGGGTGCGGCCATGGCCATCCCGATTGGAATCAACCCAAGTGATACTAAGTAATCAACGCTAAATACCCGCCCTTGAAATTCACGCGGCACTTCGCGTTGAATCGCACTGGGCCAATGGATTCCATATGGTTCGGTGGCCGCTCCTGCGATGAAGAAGCAGAAAATTACAAACCATGGTGCAAATGGGAATGCCAACGAGATTGGTATTGCTATAAAAAACATCCATGAGATATTAGAAACCAAGCCAGGGCGATTAGTTTTGTATTTTGAACCAATAAGTGCGGTGATCGTCGCACCGACGGCGAAAGCAATTAGTGAGAACGCAAATACTCGATCGCTCCCAAATTCGCGGCGGCTAATGATTGGCAAGAAGACACTTTCAATTCCAATAATTAACATCAGCGGCACAGAAACCCCAAGCAAGCAGGCTGCTATCCACGGAATTGACTTAACTAATCTGATTCCTTCTCGGATTTCATGAATCATGGAACCGCTGTTATGAGGAGTTTCCCTTTCGCGATTCTCCTTAATTGGTAAAATTAAAATAGAACCTACAAAGTAAAGTATTCCTAAAACTAAAAATGTTACTTTGCTTCCGGCTAGTGCAATCAGAGCGCCACCAACACCAGGTCCGACTACTGCAGTTAAGCGAATAGAGATACTTCGAAACGCATTTCCCATCGGCAATTTATCCTCAGGCAAAATGCTCGGAAGGATTGCGCTAGAGGCCGGAAAAATAAATGCCTCACCTGCGCCCATAACAAAAAGAATTACTCCAAAAAACCAAAGTGGGGCATCAGTTGAAAAAACAATTACCATCGAGAGAATTCCACGCAAAAAATCTGCCCAGAACATAACTTTTTTGCGGGATAAGCGATCAGTTAAAACTCCAGCAAGCAAAGAAAAGGAAACAGATGAAGCAAGTCTGGCTGCCAGAATTAGACCCAATGTTCCGGCTTTTCCACCAGCATCTAAAACCGCGATTGCCAAGGCGACTGGGAATGCGGCTGCAGCAAGATTTACAAATAAACCAGAGAACCAGAGAGTGCGAAAATCCGGGTAAGAAAAGAGCGATAGACTTCCAGAACTTTCCTGACTCTTTTCACTACTCATATTTATTTCGGGGCGCCAGCTTTACGAGATGCAAGAACTTGATCGATTAGACCCCATTCAACTGCTTCAGCCGCGGTAAGAATCTTGTCGCGATCAATATCTTTCGCAACTTGTTCAACAGAGCGAGATGAATGTTTTGCCAACATGGTCTCGAGCAATCCACGCATTCTCATAATTTCAGCTGCTTGGATTTCAATATCGGAGCCTTGTCCGCCCCCTTCACTTGAAGGTTGATGTAGCAAGATCCGAGAATTTTCTAGCGCATAACGCTTACCCTTTGTTCCGCCAGTAAGAATGATTGCTGCTGCAGATGCTGCTTGTCCAAGACAGATTGTCATGATGTCAGGGCGTACGAATTGCATCGTGTCGTAGATCGCGGTTAATGCCGTAAAAGATCCGCCAGGTGAATTTATGTAAAGCATGATGTCACGATCTGGATCCATTGATTCAAGAGTTAGCAATTGCGCCATAACATCGTTGGCAACTGTGTCATCAATAGGTGTTCCGATAAAAATGATCCGCTCTTCAAATAACTTTGTGTATGGATCCATGCGCTTATATCCATATGAAGTTTTTTCTTCAATTACTGGAAGCACATAACGACTGGTCATCTGGCCGATGTTATCTTGCATCTGATTGCTTCCCTTCGAGTCAAAATTGCTATTCATCAGGCGGTTCCACCATTTCCAGAAACTTGATTAGCAGAGCGAACCACGTGATCTACAAAGCCATACTCTTTGGCTGCTTCTGCGGTGAACCAACGGTCGCGATCAGAATCAGCTTGAATAGTTTCAGCCGTTTGCCCGGTGTGTTCAGCGATTAAATCCGCCAAAGTTTTTTTGGTGTAAGCCATTTGTTCTGCTTGAATTTTGATATCACTTGCAGTTCCACCAATGCCACCAGAAGGTTGGTGCATCATGATTCGTGCATGCGGAAGCGCATAACGTTTTCCAGGTGCACCTGCACAAAGTAGGAATTGACCCATCGATGCAGCAAGTCCCATCGCAACTGTTGCAACATCATTTTTGATGTATTGCATGGTGTCGTAAATTGCCATACCTGCCGTCACTGAACCACCAGGTGAGTTGATGTAAAGATAAATATCTTTTTCGGAATCTTCAGCTGAGAGCAACAACATCTGTGCTGCGATCGCATTGGCCATCGAATCTTCGACTACCGAACCAAGGAAGATGATTCGCTCACGAAGTAAGCGTTGATAGACCTCGTCATCTAGTCCGCCACCACTTGCACGGTTCGCGTTTGAGATCTGGCTATCGGGAGTAATAATTCCCACAAAATCCTCCTGCAGTTATTGAGTACCTGAACGTTATATCTACCTTAACAATCGGCGCAGGGTTTTACTTCCGCACCCAAGGTTAGTGAACTCAAAATCAGCCAAAAATGAGCCGATATCGAGGGATGTTCGCTCTGAGCGCAAGCAACAATTAATCCTGGGCAGGTGCACTTTCAATGGCTGCTGGCGGACGAAGGGCTTCAAGATCTACCGCTTTGCCTTTGCTATCAACCACTTTGCACTGCTCAAGAATTACTGCCAACGCTTTGGTGCGCGCTACATCAGCCACGAGAGATGAGATCTGGCCGGCTTGGGCAACTTCTTGCGCAAACTGCTCAGGTGGCATTCCGTAACGCATTGCTGAGCGAATGATGAATTCAGTTAACTCTGCTTCTGAAACATCGACTTTTTCAGCATCAACAATTGAATCAAGTAAGAAATTATTTGTTAGAGATTTGCGCACATCTGTTTCAACTTCAACACGGTGTGCTGCATCCTCTAAACGTCCTTCTGGCTCTAAGTGAGCTTGCACTTCGGCTTCGATGTATTTTTCTGGCAGAGGAACATTTGTATTTTCTAATAAGTACTCAAGTAACTTGTCACGGGCTTGTGTTCCTTGCTCAAGAGATTTCAATCGCTCTAAACGAGATTTAACATCGTCGCGAAGTTGAGCAAGTGTGTCGAACTCACTTGCGAGTTCGGCAAAAGAATCATCAAGAGGTGGAAGTTCGCGGTGCTTAACTGCATTTAATTTGACTTCTACATCAGCCAATTGACCAACTTCAGTTCCGTAAAGTTCTGATTTAAAAATCTTGCTCTCTGTTGCATTTAATCCAACAAGAGCCGCATCAAGGCCGGGAATCATTCGATCTGTTCCGACTTCGTAAGAAAGATTATTTGCACTGCCGCCATCTACTTCTTTTCCATCAATGCGGGCAATTAAATCGATTGAAACAAAATCACCGCTCTCAACTGTTTTTTCTACAGTTGTAAGAGTACCGAAACGGATACGAAGAGCTTCTACTTGCTCATCAATGTCTTTTTCAAAAACTTCAACCGGATCAACTGTTAATTTAATTCCTTCAAGTGAAGGTAAATCTAATTTAGGACGAACATCAACCTCAATAGTGAATGCTAATTTGTCGTTATCAACTAATTCAGTGATATCTACTTCTGGTCGACCAATAACCCGCACTTCATGCTCGCGCGCTGCTTCCATGTAAAGAGCTGGAATTGCAATATTGATTGCTTCGTCTAGAACTGCGGCACGACCAACACGTTGATCAATTAAATGTGATGGGACTTTGCCTTTACGAAAACCAGGGATAGTTACTTTGCCGGAAATCTCTTTGTATGCCTTTGCGAAATGATCAGTTAAATCACCAAACGGTGCTTCAATCGTCAGCTTTACGCGTGTAGGTGAGAGGGTTTCGAGCGCGCTTTTCACAGATCTCCTTGTGGTCTAAAATATTCTGGTCGGGGCGAGAGGATTCGAACCTCCGGTCTCCTGC